>NZ_JAVFVX010000008.1:123256-139339 GCF_033441795.1 Streptomyces sp. ADMS
GGTCCGGTCGGCCGGGTCGGATCGAGAGCGGTCCGGTCGGCCGGGTCGGATCGAGTCGGCCACGGCCTCCGGCGTGGCCGCGGGCACCGTTGGCGTGGCGGAGGGGACAGGGGACGCTTCGACGGGAGAGGGGGACATCAGTCCCCCAGTGCCTCAAATCGCCACCGGTGCACCGTCCGTGTCACCAACTCCATGTCGGGTTCTGGGAGTTCGGGCAGCTCGGCACCGTACTCCGCGTCCCACCACGTGATGACGAGGACGCGGTCCTGCGGAGCCCGGAGCGTCTCCCGGCGCACCGGCGCCGCCGGGAGTTCCTGTGCCCGTACCCAGGCGAGGAGTTCGTCGCCGCGGCCCTCGACGGCCCGTGCCTCCCACATCAACGCGACCGTCACGCGTACAGGTTCCCCTCGCTCACCGCATGGGAATGGCCGGGCACATGCGGGTCGGTCACCGGCAGCGAGGAGTCCGCCGACAGGTCCCAGTCGGAGGCGGCCCTGCCCCGGGAGACCATCTCGGCGCCCAGCGCGGCCACCATCGCACCGTTGTCCGTGCACAACTTGGTCCGGGGCACCCGCAGTTGGATGCCGGCCGCCTCGCACCGCTCCTGGGCGAGCGCCCGCAGCCGCGAGTTGGCGGCCACGCCCCCGCCGATCATCAGGTGGTCGACGCGCTCGTCCTTGCAGGCCCGCACCGCCTTCCGGGTCAGCACGTCCACCACCGCCTCCTGGAAGGAGGCCGCCACATCACGCACCGGCACCTCCTCGCCCGCCGCCCGCTTCGCCTCGATCCAGCGGGCCACGGCCGTCTTGAGCCCGGAGAAGGAGAAGTCGTAGGCCGGGTCGCGCGGCCCGGTCAGGCCGCGCGGGAACGCGATGGCCTTCGGGTCGCCCTCGCGCGCGTACCGGTCGATGACGGGACCGCCGGGGAAGCCCAGATTCAGCACCCGCGCGATCTTGTCGAAGGCCTCGCCGGCCGCGTCGTCGATGGTCGCGCCCATGGGCCGTACGTCGGAGGTGATGTCCGAGGAGAGCAGCAGAGAGGAGTGCCCGCCGCTGACCAGCAGGGCCATCGTCGGCTCGGGCAGCGGGCCGTGCTCCAGCTGGTCGACGCAGATGTGGGAGGCGAGGTGGTTCACGCCGTACAGCGGCTTGCCCAGCGCGTAGGCGTACGCCTTCGCCGCCGAGACCCCGACCAGCAGCGCGCCCGCGAGCCCGGGACCGGCGGTGACGGCGATGCCGTCGAGGTCCTTCGCACTGACCCCCGCCTCCTTCAGTGCCCGCTCGATGGTCGGCACCATCGCCTCCAGGTGCGCGCGCGAGGCCACCTCGGGCACGACACCCCCGAACCGGGCGTGTTCGTCGACGCTGGACGCGATGGCGTCGGCGAGGAGCGTGGTCCCCCGGACGATGCCGACGCCGGTCTCGTCGCAGGAGGTCTCGATGCCGAGGACGAGCGGTACGTCCCTGGAGTCAGCCATTGCTCTCGGTTCCTTGTACGTCGATTTCCTGTACGCCGATTTCCTGTATGTCGTTCTCGCGCGCCGGTACCACTGCCGACGGATCGCGCAGCCGCATCACCAGGGCGTCGACGTTGCCCGGCTGGTAGTAGCCGCGCCGGAACCCGATGGGCTCGAAGCCGAACCTCTCGTACAGCTTCTGCGCGCGCACGTTGTCCACCCGGCACTCGAGCATCACCTCGGCGCACTCGAACGCGGTCGCCGCCCGCAGCAGTTCGGTCAGCAGCACGGCGCCGAGGCCGGTACCCCAGTGCTCACGGGCGACGGCGATCGTCTGTACGTCGGCCACGTCCCCGGCGGCGGCGAGCCCCCCGTACCCGATGATCCGCCTGCTCCCGCCCGTGCTCTCGTCCTCGGCGACGAAGTACCGCCGGGTCGCCTGCGGCCCGCGCGCATGGGCCAGGTCCGACCAGAACATGCCCCGCGACCAGGCGTCCTCCGGGAAGAGGTTCTTCTCCAGCTCCAGCACGGGCTCGATGTCCCACCAACGCATCTCGCGCAGCACGGCAGTCGTCACTTGGGGGTGACCACCTTGTAGTTCTTGGGGACCTGGGCGTCGGGGCGGCGCAGGTAGAGGGGCCGGGGGGCGGGGAGTTCGACGCCCGCCGCCAGTCGTTCGGCGGCCAGTGAGGCGAGGGCGGCGGCGGAGACGTGCTCGGGCGCGTGCGCGTCCGGGAAGGTCTCCGGGTAGAGCAGGGCACCCGCGCCGACGGCCGGCAGGCCCGCGACCTGATCGGCGATGTCCGCCGGCCGGTCGACGGCCGGCTCGGTCACCCTCGTACGGGGGTCGCCGTAGCGCGCCCAGTAGACCTCCTTGCGGCGCGCGTCGGTCGCCACGACGAAGGGGCCTTCGAGGTCGGCGGCGTACGCGAGGCCGTCCAGTGTGCAGACGCCGTGCACGGGGACGCCGAGCGCCAGTCCGAAGGTGTCGGCGGTCATCAGGCCGACGCGCAGCCCGGTGTAAGGGCCGGGGCCGATGCCGACGACGACGCCGGTGACGGCGTCGAGGCCCGTGCCCGCCTCGGCGAGGATCCGGTCGACGGCGGGCAGCAGCAGTTCCCCGTGCCGGCGCGCGTCGACCTGGCTCGACGCGGCGACGACAGCCGTCCCGTCGTGCAGGGCGACCGTGACGGCCGGGGTGGCGGTATCCAGAGCGAGCAAGAGCACGCGAACAGCCTACGGCGCCCGCGACCCGCGTACGGCCGCCCCGGTCGGCGGTCCGGCGACTGCTACCGTCGCCGCGAAACGGGACGTACGAGACGAAGAGGTGGGCGCCGGTGACCAGGAGCAGCTCGGGATTCGTGGCCGGGCTCACCGCGGCGGCTCTCGCCACGGTCGGCTTCCTCGCCTACCAGGCCTCGGCGAACGCCCCGCAGCGCCCCGGCGCCGAGCGCACGTACTCCTCCACTCCGGTGACGACCTCGAAGGTCCCCCGGGACGCCCGGAACCCGGGCGCCCTGCCGGACGGCTCCGGCGCGGGCAAGCGGGTCGTGTACTCCCTGGACGACGACCGGGTGTGGCTGGTCGGCAAGGACGGCAGGGCGCGCCGCTCGTTCACCGTCACACCGGGCACGGTCGACCCGGCGCCGGGCAGCTATCTGGTCACGTCCCGCTCGAACTCGATCACGGGGACCGACGGCACGCCGATCGAGCACGTCGTGCGGTTCACGGGCGTGGACGGCGTGGCCATCGGCTTCAGCGCGGCGGTGGACGGTTCGCCTCCACGGCAGGACCCGGAGGTGCGCACGGGCGGTATCCGGGAGACCCGGCCGGACGGGGACGCGATGTGGGAGTTCGCGACGATCGGCGAGAAGGTCGTCGTGATCCGCTGAATCGGCCGGACAGGGCAGTGGATCCAGGCGGCTTGAGGCGGCTCAGGCGGCTTTGGGCTGCCGGAGTGGTGCGTCGGGCACGCGCGGGGGCGTGGAGACCGCGCGGGCGGCGGCGCCGGCCGCCAGCAGCTCACGCATGGACACCCCGGGGGCCGCGTACGGCTTCGGCGCGGGCGTGTTCTCGGTAGCCGACATGGACGCCTCCTGAAGATCGGGGGGCGGAAGTGGTTAGGTAAACCTAACCACGGACTGGATACCATGTGACCACGCGCAAGATGCCGAACGCAACATCTTGCCGACGGATTGTCGGAACATTCACGCAAACGTTCCCACGGCGCTCAGGTCAACCGTCGCCCACCGCTCCCCCACCCCCGTGAGGGTGACGTGCCGTACCTCGTCGGTGGTGTCTCCGACGGCCCGGTGAATGAGGAGATGGAGCCGGTCGTCGGTGAGCTCCTCGACCTTTCCCTCGCCCCACTCCACGACGATGACGGACTCGGGCAGCGAGACGTCGAGGTCGAGGTCCTCCATGTCGTCGAGACCGCCGCCCAGCCGGTACGCGTCGACGTGGACGAGCGGCGGCCCGTCGCCGAGGGAGGGGTGGACGCGGGCGATCACGAAGGTGGGCGAGGTGACCGCGCCCCGGACCCCGAGCCCCTCACCGAGCCCGCGCGTCAGCGTCGTCTTGCCCGCGCCGAGCTCACCGGTGAGCATCACGAGGTCGCCGGCCCGCAGCAGCCTGGCGAGCCTGCGGCCCAGCTCCCGCATCTGCTCGGGTGAGTCGACGACGGTCTCTGCCGTGGCCGGTGCTGTGGCCGGTGCTGTGCGCGATTCAGCCGGGTTGTGCGCTGCCGCTGGTGCTTCCATAACCGGAAACGGTAGCCCCTGCCGGCACGGCGCCCGCGCGGGTGAGCAGGTCGGCGAGCCGGTCGGTGACCACTTCCGGGTGCTCCAGCATCACCAGGTGCCCGGCGTCCGGCACGAGCACCAGCTCGGCGTCCGGCAACAGGTCGGCCATGGCCTCGCTGTGCTCGCTGGGCGTCACGAGGTCCCCCACCCCGGCCAGCACCAGCACGGGCAGGTCCTTGAAGTGGGCGAGGGCCTCGGTCTTGTCGTGCTCGGTGAAGGCGGGGTAGAACTCGGCGACGACGTCGATGGGCGTGCCCTCGATCATCCGCTCGGCGAACCGGGCGACGGCGGGATCGACGTCCCTCGACGCGAACGAGTACCGCTTGATGATGCCGGTGAAGAGATCGGCGGTGGCCCGCCGCCCCCGCTCCACCCACTCGGCCTGCTGCCCCAGCGCCTTCAGTACGCCGGGCAGCACCCGCCGTACCGCGTTCACGCCGGCGACGGGCAGCCCGAAGTTGACCTCGCCGAGCCGCCCGGACGACGTACCGACGAGGGCGACCGCGACCACCCGCTCCCGCACCACGTCCGGGAACCGATCGGCGAAGGCCATGAGGGTCATCCCGCCCATGGAGTGCCCGACGAAGACGATCGGCCCCTCGGGCACGGCGGCGTCGAGGACGGCCTTCAGGTCCTGCCCGAGCTGGTCGATGGAGACGGGCACCCCGTCGTCGATCTGGGCGGTCCCGCGCCCGGAGCGCCCATGACTGCGCTGGTCCCAGTACACGCTGCGGACGACACCGCGCAGGGCGGCCCGCTGGAAGTGCCAGGAGTCCTGGTTGAGGCAGTAGCCGTGGCTGAAGACGACGGTGACGGGGGCCGGGGCCTTGCGCCCGAAGAGCCGCCGCCTGCGCGGGGTGAGGGCGGGAGCCGTCTCCGGGTCGACGTCGTCGACCTCGTAGTACAGCTCGGTGCCGTCGTCGGCGTACGCCTTGCCCGGAGTGCCGCGCAGCGCGCCGTACGGGCCCGCCGAGTCGAGTGCGAGCCGCGCCTTCTGGCGCATCCCGCGTCCCACGGTGAGCCGCTCGACGGCGACCCCCGCGGCGGCACCGGCGGCCACCACTCCTATGGCGACGCCGACGATGCCGGTCGCCCGGCGCCAGCCCCCGGCCGTCGCCGCCGCGGCGGAGGCCACGGCCGCCGTGGCGGCGCCCGCGACGACCTCCGCGCTGCTCTCGCTCACGTACCGCTCCTCGCTGGAGTTACCACTGAAGTTGATGGAACTGATGGAACTGATGAAGGTGCCAAACTGCTGGGCCTGCTGAAGTTACGGGATGACTGGGCCTGCTGAGGTTGCCGGGGTCACTCGTGCCGCCGACCGAAGAGCCCTTCAGGCGACTACCCCTCTGGTTGTTCATTCACGTAGACGCGTGGCACCCGGGTTCCGATGCGCGTGACGATTTCGTACGCGATCGTCCCGGCCGCCTGTGCCCAGTCCTCGGCGGTGGGCTCGCCACGGTCACCTGGTCCGAAGAGCAGGACCTCCGCGCCCGCTTCGGGCTCGTCGCCGCCCAGATCGACGACGAACTGGTCCATGGCGACCCGCCCGGCCACGGTCCGCCACTTGCCGCCGATCAGTACGGGACCGGTGCCGGAGGCGTGCCGCGGGATGCCGTCCGCGTAGCCGACGGGGACGAGGCCGAGGGTGGTGTCGCCGGGGGTGACGTAGTGGTGCCCGTAACTGACGCCGTGCCCGCCCGGTACGTGCTTGACCAGCGCGAGCGAGGCGGCCAGCGTCATCACGGGGCGCAGGCCGAGGTCGGCGGGGGTCCCGATCTCGGGGCTGGGCGAGATGCCGTACACGGCCACGCCCGTCCGTACGAGGTCGAAGCGCGTGTCCGGACGGCTGAGCACGGCGGGCGAGTTGGCGAGATGCCGCACCTCGGGCCGCAGTCCATGCCGCTCGGCGTACGCGACCATGTCCCGGAACCGGGTGAGCTGCGCGTCGATGGACGGGTGCCGGGGTTCGTCGGCGCAGGCGAGATGGGACCACAGCCCGGTGACGCGGATCAGCCCGTCCCGCTCGGCGCGAAGGGACTGTGCGACCAGCTCGCACCAGTCGTCCCCCGGCTGGCAGCCGCCCCGGCCGAGCCCGGTGTCGGCCTTCAGCTGGACACGGGCGGGCCGCCGAGCGGCGGAGGCAGCCTCGACGGCCTCCCGCAGGGCCCACATCCCGCCCACCGAGACGTCGACGTCGGCCTCTATGGCCTCCTGCCAGGGCCCGCCGGGGGTCCAGAGCCAGCACATGACCCGGACGTCACGGGGAATCCCGGAGCCCGGCCGGCGCAGGGCGAGCGCTTCCTCGGGGGTGGCGGTGCCGAGCCACTCGGCGCCCGCCTCGACGGCGGCCCGCGCGCACCGGAGCGCCCCATGGCCGTACGCGTCGGCCTTGACGACGGCCATCAGGGCCGCGCCGCGCGCACGGGCGCGCAGGGTCCGTACGTTGGCCCGCAGGGCGGCCAGATCGATCTCGGCGCGGGCACGCGGGGCGGTGGCCGGCGGGGCTGCTGTCTCACTCATGGCGCCCCCAGTGTCTCAGAGGGAACCAGGAGCACCGTGGCGCCTACCCCGCCCGGGTCACCCGACCGTGCGCCTCAAACGCCCCGTACATCCCGCCAGGCCCTCCCCACCCCCTCCGCGACATCCTGCGCCCCCACCGGCGCCCCTTCCGCCGCCAGTCTCCCTGCCAGACCGTGCAGATACGCCCCCACACTCCCCGCGTCCAACGCCGAGAGCCCCGCCGCCAGCAGCGACCCGCACAGCCCCGACAGCACGTCACCACTGCCGGCGGTGGCAAGCCACCCCGTACCGGTCGCGTTGACCCGTACGGCACCTCCCGCCGGGCCGGCGACCAGGGTGGTCGAGCCCTTGAGCAGGACGGTCGCGCCGTAACGCGCGGCAAGTTCACGCGCGGAAGACAACCGGGCGCCCTCCACCTCCGAACGGGCGACGCCGAGCAGCGCCGCGGCCTCCCCGGCGTGCGGAGTCATCAGCGTCGGCGCACCACGCCCCCGCACCGCCTCCCGGTCCGCCAACCGCAACCCGTCCGCGTCGATCAGCACGGGTACGTCCGCCTCCAGCACCTCGGCGACCGTCGCTGCGTCCTCCCCGGCCCCCGGCCCGACCACCCACGCCTGCACCCGCCCCGCCCTGTGCGGCCCCTGGTCGGACACGAGCGCCTCGGGAAAACGGGCGATCACCGCGTCCGCGGCCGGCCCCACGTACCGCACGGCCCCGGCCCCGCCCCGCAGCGCCCCCGCGACAGCCAGAACGGCAGCCCCCGGATACCGCGCCGACCCCGCCGCGACCCCGACGACGCCCCGCCGGTACTTGTCGCTCTCGGCCCCGGGCACCGGCAACAGCCGGGCGACGTCCGCGTGTTGCAACGCCTCCAGCTCGGCCTGCGCGGGGAGCACCTCCCCCAGCCCGATGTCGACGAGCCGCACCGTCCCGGCGTACTCGCGCCCGGGATCGATGAGCAGCCCCGGCTTGTGGGTCCCGAAGGTCACGGTCAGATCGGCCCGAATGGCCGCCCCAGCCACTTCACCGCTGTCGGCGTCGACCCCGCTGGGCAGATCGACGGCGACCACAGCGGCCCGCGCCCCCCGCACCACCTCCGCCAACGGCACGGCACCGGCCCGCAGCCCACCCCGCCCCCCGATACCGACGATGCCGTCGACGACGAGATCGGCGCGGAGAATCACCCCCTCGGCGGCACCTCCACCGGACGCGGACTCGACACCGGCGTCCACCACCGTCCCGCCCGCCCCCCGCAGCGCCGCAAGCCCCCCGGCGTGCGTGCGCTCCGGCGCGAGCAGCACAGCCGTGACGCCCGCTCCGCGCCGGGCGAGCCGGGCCCCGGCGTACAGGGCGTCGCCGCCGTTGTCACCGCTGCCGACGAGCAGGACGACCCGGGTCCCGTACACCCGCCCGAGCAGATCCGCGCAGGCCACGGCCAGTCCGGCCGCCGCGCGCTGCATGAGCACGCCCTCCGGCGACCGCGCCATCAGCTCCCGCTCGGCCGCCCGTACCGTCTCCACGCTGTACGCAGTTCGCATGGGGTCGAGTCTCCCCCGAAGCGCTCAGAAGCCCTACCCAAGCCTGTCCGCCATCCGACGCAAGGTCCGGCCGGGTTGGGCGATCAGACGGCCACGGTCAAAGGCACCCCGGTCGGCAGCACTCCTGCTCCCGGCCCCTGCCCCTACCCCTCCGCCACCACCACCGCTGAAGCGACCCCCGCGTCATGACTGAGCGACACATGCCATGACTGCACCCCGAGTTCCTCCGCGCGCGCAGCCACCGTCCCGGTGACCCGCAGCCAGGGCCGCCCGCTGTCCTCGACGCAGACCTCCGCGTCGGTCCAGAGCAGGCCGGCCGGAGCGCCCAGCGCCTTGGCGAGCGCCTCCTTCGCGGCGAACCGGGCGGCGAGCGAGGCGACCCCACGCCGCTCACCGCTGGGCAGCAGCAACTCGCCCTCCAGGAAGAGCCGTTGGGCCAGTCCGGGCGTGCGCTCCAAGGACGCCGCGAACCGGTCGATCTCCGCCACGTCGATTCCGACCCCGATGATGCTCATCCGCGCACTCTACGATCCGTGCGACCGCCGGGAACGCGGATCCTCGGTGAACTCGCCGGTGAACGCATCGGTCCCCTGGGCAACGGTGACGGCTTGTTCGAGGAGGCGGGTGAGCGTACCCGCGTCGGTGCACAGGTTGAGGGGCCGGAAGAAATGCTTGGAGATGGCGACGCCACGCGTGTCCAGGACGAGTAGGACTGCCGCTGCCCAGGCGGAGAGATACCCCGCGGCGAAACCTGCGGCCCACGGCACAGGGTGTTCCTCCGTGGTGGCGCGGACCCGGGCCATGTCCTCAAGGGGAAGAACACCGCGCTGTCTGAGGTCCTCCAGCCCGAAC
This sequence comes from Streptomyces sp. ADMS, assembly GCF_033441795.1. Lineage (NCBI taxonomy): Bacteria > Bacillati > Actinomycetota > Actinomycetes > Kitasatosporales > Streptomycetaceae > Streptomyces > Streptomyces sp. ADMS. The sequence continues at coordinate 132,424 of NZ_JAVFVX010000008.1, forward strand.
ACGAAGTCGCCCGCCACCTTGTCCGCGGAAATGCCCAGCCCGAGCACGTCGCCGTGAACCGATAGAGGTCGAGCAACTCCGACGGCTCGTCCTGAGCGGCCTCCGTCTGAGAACCATTTATCGGTCAGTCCTGCTCCGGAGCGTTCGGCACAGCCTCCGGGTCCTCGTCGAACAGGTCCTCCGCGCGCTCGACCGTGCGGGAGCGCTCCAGCCAGGCGTCGACACGGTCGAGGTCGGTACAGGTCGTGATGCGTTCACGCACACTGTCCGGTACCGGGATGCCGCGCACCTCCAGGACGAACAGGATCCCCTTCGCCTCACCCCTGGCCTCACCCCTGGCCTCACCCCTGGCCTCGCCTTCGAGATAGGCCGTCTCACGGACCGTCCCCCGGCCGGGGAAGTAGCTGACGAACGACATGATGTCCTTCCATTTCTTTCCGGCTGGGGTCTTACCCAGCGTGACTTCCAGGAAGTCGAAGAAGTACTGAGCGGTGGCGGGATCGGTTTCCCGGAGTTCCTGAAGGGCGCTGCCGATTGCCTCCAGTATGGCGTCGCAGTCGGAGCTGCGGGCGTGTGCCAGGGCGGAAAGCGCGGCCAGTGGGAGGTTCTTCGCCACGGTCCTGGTGTCCGTGATCACTGGCAGATTGTCCGGCCCGGCGACCAGCGGATACACCCGCAGAGCTGTCCAGCCGCGCGTTCCGCAGCCGAAGGGGCCGACCGCCCACTTGGCCGTGGCCGCGTCCTGGCAGACCACGAGCAGCAGCACGGGCAGGCGGTACTTCGCCTGGAGGTACCCGATGTAGTACGCCCAGCTCGCCTCCTTGCCGTCGACCTTGCCCGACTGGGCCTCGATGGCGAGCAGGAAGTCCTCTCCGTCGGAGGGACCGACACGCAGCACGGTGTCCACGCGCCGTTCCAGCGGCCGGGTCTCCGTCACGTCCGTGGTGACAGCGTCCACGGTCGCCTTCGCGGACAATGGAACACCGAGCACCCCGAACACGGGAGCCAGGATCTCGGGCCGCTCCTGGAAGATGCGGTGCATACCCTCGTGGGCGGAAGTGACCATGTACGCAACCTTGGTTCAGTGGAGGGACGGATTTCGGGGCGATCGAAATGCGTTCATTCTTTCGAGTGACGGAAAAACGTTCACGCCGCCGAGTTGAGCTCGCACCACACGAATTTGCCGCGATTCCCGAACCGGCTCAGCGGCTGCCACCCCCACAGATCGGCGCAGGCCAGCACCATCCCGAGCCCACGCCCGTCCTCCTCCGACTCGCCGATCTGCCCCAATTCCCGTGGCGGCTCCGGCGGTCGGGGGTCCGCGTCCCAGGCCCCGATCCGCAGTACGCCGGCGGACCAGCGGACGCGGAGGGCGGCGGGGCCCTTGGTGTGCCGTACGGCGTTGGAGATCAGCTCGCTGGCGAGGAGTTCGGCGACGTCGACGAGGCCGATCAGTCCGTGCACGGTGAGGATGAGGCGGAGGGTACGGCGGCTGACGGTGACGGCTCGGAGGTCGTTGGGGACGTAGAGGGAGTACTCCCAGGAGTCGGGATCGGACGTGAATTCGGGGTCGGTCTCGGTTTCGGGCATGCGTCAACTCCCGTTCGGTGGTGGGGGTTGCGGTCAGCGGGCGGTGGCAGTGCCGCAGTCGTCGTGGCAGGACGGTGTGGTGCGCTTCCGGGGGTCCCGGCGTTCCGCAGAGTGTGCGTCGCATCACCGACGGTAAATCTAAATCTAGAGATACGGCAAGCTGGTCGCGTAATCTGACCCCGAACGAGTCGCGCCCACAGGCGCGTTGAACCTAGGAGCAGTCGAGAGCTTTGAGGCGCGAACCAACGGCCCGCCAGACCCGTCTGGCGACTGAGCTACGCAGGCTCCGTGAAGCGGCAGGCCTCAACTCCCGCCAGGCGGCAGCGCTGCTCGGAGTGAGCCCCGCGCAGATCACCCACATCGAGTCCGCACTCGCAGGGGTGAGCGAACAGCGACTGCGTCGCCTCGCATCCCACTACGCCTGCACGGACGAGGAGTTCATTGACGCCCTGGTCGCGATGGCCACCGACCGGACGCGCGGTTGGTGGGAAGAGTACCGAGGCCTGATCCCGACGCCGTTCATGGATCTGGCCGAGCTAGATCACCATTCCACGTTCCAGCAGGACGTAGCCATCCTGTACGTACCGGGCCTCCTGCAGACGGAGGCCTACGCCCGCGCGGTCTTCTCCGCCCGGCTTCCTGAACTCACCCACGACGAGCTTGAGTTGCGCGTCCGACACCGAATGGCACGCCAGAAGCGGGTCACCTTCCCTCATGAGATCGTGATCCACGAGGCCGCCCTACGCATCAGGGTCGGCAATCGCGCCGCCGCTCGGGCTCAACTCGCCCAGCTTCTTGAGCTATCCGAAGCGGACCGCATCACCGTGCGCGTCATCCCTTTCGACTTGGACGGGTTCACCAGAGCCTCAAGCACGATGACGTATGCGGGTGGCGCTGTACCCAAACTGGACACCGTGGCACGCGACGCACCCCATGGTTCCCTCTTGATCGATTCCGAGGCCCAGCTCAACAGCTATCGAACTCGCTTCCGTAGGGTAGAAGCCGTATCACTCGAACCCGACCCGTCGCGTGACTTCATCCACCGGCTAACGAAGGAGCTGTGAGGCACCCATGGAGAACTGGCGAAAGTCGTCCTACTCGGGTGACGGTGACGGTGACAACTGCGTAGAGATCGCGAACGCACCCGCCCACATAGCCATCCGCGACTCCAAGGCCCCAGCCAGCCGCACCCTCACGTTCCCCAAGGAAGCCTTCGCCCCCTTCCTCGCCACCGTGAGGAACTACTCCACCGTCACCGACTTCGCCAGGTTCCGAGGCTGATCCACCTCGTTCCCCCGAGCCGTCGCCAGCTCACAGGCGAAGACCTGCAACGGCACCGTAGCCACCAGCGGTTGCAGCAAGGTCGGCGTAGCCGGAATGCGGATCAGGTGGTCCGCGTACGGCACGACCGCCTCGTCCCCCTCCTCCGCGATGACGATCGTCCGCGCACCCCGGGCCCTGATCTCCTGGATGTTGGACACGATCTTGTCGTGGAGAACGGACCGCCCCCGAGCCGACGGCACCACGACAACCACCGGCACGTCGTCCTCGATCAACGCGATGGGCCCATGCTTCAACTCACCCGCAGCGAACCCCTCGGCGTGCATGTACGCAAGTTCCTTCAACTTCAGCGCCCCCTCCAGCGCCACCGGATACCCCACGTGCCGTCCCAGGAACAGCACCGTGTTCTTGTCGGCGAGCGAACGCGCCAGCTCACGTACGGGCTCCATGGTCTCCAGTACGCGCTCGATCTCCCCGGAGATGGCCGCCAGATCCCGCACCACGGCCCGGATCTCGTCGCCCCACTTGGTACCGCGCACCTGCCCCAGGTACAGAGCCACGAGATAGCAGGCCACCAACTGCGTGAGGAACGCCTTGGTGGACGCGACGGCGATCTCGGGCCCCGCATGCGTGTACAGCACCGCGTCCGACTCGCGCGGGATCGTCGAGCCGTTGGTGTTGCAGATGGCCAGCACCTTGGCACCCTGCTCGCGGGCGTGCCGCAGCGCCATCAGGGTGTCCATGGTCTCGCCGGACTGGGAGATGGCGATGACGAGGGTCCGCGCGTCGAGAATCGGATCCCGGTACCGGAACTCGCTCGCCAGCTCCACCTCGCACGGAATACGCGTCCAGTGCTCGATGGCGTACTTGGCGATCAACCCGGCGTGAAAGGCCGTACCGCAGGCGACGACAACGACCTTCTCGACCTCCCGCAGCGCACCCGCGGGAATCCGCACCTCGTCGAGCGTCAGTGAGCCGGCCGCGTCGATACGCCCCAGCAGGGTATCGGCGACGGCCTTGGGCTGCTCGGCGATCTCCTTGAGCATGAAGTAGTCATAGCCCCCCTTTTCCGCGGCCGACACATCCCAGTCGACGTAGTACGACCGCGCGTCCCCCGCACCGCCGTCGAAGCCCGTCACCGTGACCCCGTCCCGGCGCAGCTCCACCACCTGGTCCTGCCCCAGCTCGATCGCCGACCGCGTGTGGGCGATGAACGCGGCGACGTCCGAGGCGAGAAAGGCCTCGCCCTCTCCAACGCCCACCACGAGCGGCGAGTTCCGCCGCGCCCCGACCACGACATCCGGCTCGTCGGCATGCACGGCGACCAGCGTGAACGCACCCTCAAGCCGCCGGCACACGAGCCGCATGGCCTCGGCCAGATCAGCACACGCGGAGAACTCCTCGGCGAGCAGATGAGCGACGACCTCGGTGTCGGTCTCGGAGGCCAGTTCATGCCCACGTTCGGCCAACTCCGCCCTCAGACAGGCGAAGTTCTCGATGATCCCGTTGTGGACGACGGCGACACGCCCCGCGTTGTCGAGATGCGGATGGGCGTTGGCGTCGGTCGGCCCGCCGTGGGTGGCCCACCGAGTGTGCCCGATGCCCGTGCCCCCGGTCGGCAGCGGCCGTTCGCCGAGTTCCTTCTCCAGATTGACGAGCTTCCCGGCCTTCTTGGCACCGGCCAGCCCGCCATCCGCGAGCACAGCCACACCGGCCGAGTCGTACCCCCGGTACTCCAGCCGCTTCAGCCCGGCCATCACGACGTCGAGAGCCGACTGCGACCCCACGTAACCCACGATTCCGCACATGCTGCGCAGCCTACGATCGAACGCAGGCCACACCCGTGCACCGCGTGCCCGATATCGGAAATTCCCGCAGAGGCACGAACGCACCCTGCGGGAACCGAATCGAAGAACAGTAGATCGACGTGAATCAGTTGAGCTTGGCCAGCTGCGCCTCGATGATCTCCGTGGGGTAGTCGAAGTCCTCGCCGGTGATGGCCGCGACGACGTTGACGACCGGAACGTAGGCGACGGTGGCGCCCTTACGGACGACCACGGCCTTCAACAGCGACTTCGCGCCTTCCCCGGCGTCCACGCTCACCGTCAAGGCGATCGCCTCGTCCGCCCCGCCGGGCGCGGTGGTCGTCGCCACTGCCAGGACATCGTTCTTCAAACCGTCCACAGTGTAGGAGAACCCGGTGGCGCACTTCTCGACGGCCGTGTTCATGTCCTTCATCACCTGCTCGGCGCCGCCGTCCTCGTAGGAGGCGAGCGTGATGTAAGCCTGCTCGTAGTCGGAGGCGGCTTTGGACTTCTCCTCGTCACTCGCCCCGTCGGCAGGCTTCTCGGCCTCGCCCTTCCACGTCCGATTCACCGTGGCCGCCGGCTTACCGGCGTAGGTACCGGACTGGAGGTACGCCAGCGGCGCACAGCCCGCGCCGTCGTACGTCACCTTGTCCTGTGCTACATCGTCCTCCACCTTCTCGGTGACGGTCCCGCTCTTGACGTCCGCCTGCACGAGGGCGGCCTTCTCCAGCTCGGCGGCGGTGAGCGCCTTAGCGACGGTCTTTCCCTCGCCGGCCTCGTCGCCACTACCGGCGGCGGCCGCGGCCGGTTCGGGGGAGCTGCCACAGGCGGTGCCGAGAAGCGCGAGCGCGGCGACGGAGGCGGCGAGGGCGGTACGGCGGACAGCGGTGGATCTCACGTCGGAAACTCTCTCTTCCAAGGAAACGCCGAAAGTACCCCGCAGTCCCCCACGGGCTATTCAGCAAGCGCAATCACTTTACGTGAATATTACACTGAGAGAATTATCGGAACACGCGTAACTCCCGGATAGGAGCTCGGTGACAGTTGAGTCTCATAAGCAACGCTATACGCGTTTCCAGGACCTTGAGACGTATTTACACACGGGCATGCTCGGCCACCGGAAGGCTGTGATCCACAGTTGTGCACAAGGACCGCCGTCTCCTCCGCGACCACAAAACGTGTGCTTACGACCCCTCCCAACCTGCGTTTTCGCAGGTCATCGGCGGTTTTGCACTCCGCTGGCGTCCGTGGCTGTGCCCTGGTGTCCGTGGTTGTTGCCGTCAGCGCTGCCCCCCAGGGGTGTAGACCGCTGGTCGGCCTATGGCAGGAGTGTGAGCGCGGGGACGTGGGCGGGCTTGACGACGCTGAAGTGCCGTCGGTCGAGGGTGGCTACCCGGTCTACGCCGAAGCGCTCGGCCACCGCGATGTGACCGAGGCGTCGACCCCGCCGAGCGGGAAGTCGGCGTACTGGAGGACCAGCTCACCCATGCGTGTCAGGTCGGTGGGAGTGAGGTGGACCAGCTCGAATGTTCCCCGTGCGACCTCGGCGAGGAACGCCGCTTCGACCTGGGGCCAGCGCTCCAGCAGCCAGCAGACCTCGGTCATGACCGGGCTGGGCAGCAGACGGCGGCCGGTCAGCGACGTCAGCAGGGAGGCACACTCGGGGTGACGCCGGTCGGCCGCGTTGAACATGTAGTCGTCGTGCCGTTCAGCCAGGTCCTCTGGGCCATTCACGCTGCCGATCAGGGCCAGCAGCCCGGCCGGGACCGACTCCTCGCCCTCGTTCGCGTCGACTGCCGACAGTGACTGGGCAACCTGGGACAGTTCCTCATCCTGGGTGACGAGCAGGCGCAGGCGTCGCACCGTCCCCGCGTGCGTCCCGTTCTGGCACTTCCCCCGGCGGCCCGTTCGCCGGGGAGGGCGGCCCTCCCTCAGACGTCGGGGCGAGCTGGTGCCCCCGCCAGTGCGGCAGCGCGGAGGCTGGGTGGGGAGGGGTCCGCCGAGAGGGGGTATCGCTCCCGCTGGAGGCGGTGCCGGCCACCGCCCTCGGTGAGCCTGCGCGACACACGTGAAGGATCGGCCCCCTGGTCGGCCCTCGCCTGCGATCCGGCCGTAGGCGGTCGTTGGCGAGAACTTGCTCTGCCGGGAGCCCGACTCCGGTCAGCCCGACAAGCTGGCTGGCTGCCGCTCCCGCAGCCCTGGGTCATGCCCCGGCTGCCGGTGCGGCTCGCCGCCTG
>NZ_JAVFVX010000090.1:0-24719 GCF_033441795.1 Streptomyces sp. ADMS
CGGATCGTGTCCGTGGTCCGGGGATGCGGGGGCGGGTTCCCTCACGCCCAGGAACTCCTGGTCCGGCCTGCACGCTCCGGTGCCCCTGCTCATCTCTCCGGTGAGCAGGGGGCGGTGTCGTCCGTCGCCGGATCGGGTGTCCCTGGGCGCGCCCTCCGATCGCCACGGCACCAGCCTCGTGGCGAGCGGTTCTGCGGGTTGTGGTGGTGAGGGGTTTCTGCCAGTGCTGGGCACCCCGACGCGAGGTGTATGCCGGATCCACCGCGACGACCGCGACACCCGTATGGCCCGCCATCGAAGACAGCCGAGCACGAAGCTTCCCGGTGGGCATGCCGGAGATGAGCTGCCGGAAGCGTTTCCTGCGGCCGTGATTCTCCCGGGTCTTCTCCGCGGCGAAGTCCAGGTCCTCGACCGCGATCGCCTTCACGCCGCACGTTCGGGCCCGGTGCGGGAGGCGGGTGAGGTCGAGGCGGACCTGGGCGTCGCGGTCGGCCCGCGTGGGTGCCAGCCGGTCCTCCAGCACCCGCAGGCGCCGGGACTTCACATGCCACTCCCGCCGCGACCGGTAACCCCCGGGCGCCTGCTTCGTCCCCTTCTGCCCGACCGGCAGGGACAGCCGGTCCTCGATGGTGCGGACGCCCGTATCCAGGCTCTGCATGTACGCCGACTGGCCACGGCGGGCCAGCGACCACTGGTCGTGCGTGGCTTTGGTGATACTGCCCGCCCACCGCGACGAGGAGAGAGGCGTCAGCTCCCGCCTACGCACCGCCCACGCTTCAGCGGAATGCGAAAGGCCGTCCCGACAACGGGCCTTGAGATCCTTCGAAGCCAGCGACCCCAGACGCGCGCCCACCAGACGGAGCACCTTCTCATCGTCCGACGTCAGCTGCTTGAGTCGGGTCCGGACGGCCACACCACTCGGGCCGGACGCGACGAACGACGGCGCCATACTCCTCAGCTCACCCACTCCGTCACCCCTCGCCCAGACCCATCCGAATATCCCGTCGCCATGGGCAACGAGCATCACCCATGGAGGTCACACATTCGATGAAAGAACATCAGTTCCCCCACCGAAAACCAACCGCACAGCCGAAGCGCGCAACACGTCACAGACCCCCCCCACACACACTCACTCCCGCTCATCAGAACGCTCTTGAACACCCTCCAGCGACAGCAGTTCCAAACCCCTCCGTACGACGACGAGCCCCGCACCTCGAAAGGTTGCGGGGCCCGTCGTACGAACGCGTACGCGCGGCTACCGGGGTGAGCGGAAGGCTCAGACGGCGGCCGGGTCCTCCTCGACGAGGAGGTTGCGGGTGCGGTTGGGGTCGACCGGAATGCCGGGGCCGATCGTGGTGCTGACGGCGGCCTTCTTGATGTAGCGGCCCTTGGCGGCGGACGGCTTCAGACGGAGGATCTCCTCCAGCGCGGCGCCGTAGTTCTCCACCAGCTTGGTGTCGTCGAACGACGTCTTACCGATGATGAAGTGCAGGTTCGAGTGCTTGTCGACGCGGAACTCGATCTTGCCGCCCTTGATCTCGGTCACGGCCTTGACCACGTCCGGGGTCACGGTGCCCGTCTTCGGGTTCGGCATCAGACCACGCGGGCCGAGGACACGGCCGAGGCGGCCGACCTTGCCCATGAGGTCCGGGGTGGCGACGACGGCGTCGAAGTCCAGACGGCCCTTCGCCACCTCGTCGATCAGTTCGTCGGAGCCGACGATGTCGGCGCCCGCGGCGGTCGCGGCCTCGGCACGGTCACCGGTCGCGAAGACCAGGACCCGGGCGGTCTTACCGGTGCCGTGCGGGAGGTTCACGGTGCCACGGACCATCTGGTCGGCCTTGCGCGGGTCGACACCCAGGCGGAAGGCGACCTCGACGGTGCCGTCGAACTTGCTGGTGGAGGTCTCCTTGGCGAGACGGACGGCCTCGAGCGGGGCGTAGAGCTTGTCCCGGTCGACCTTGGCGTCCGCAGCGCGGAGAGACTTGCTGCGCTTGCTCACTACTGCTCCTGTGTGTTCTGAGGAGTCGTGGTACGGACCGAGCAGGCCCTGCCACGTACTACAAGACTTACGGGGTTGGGGCTCAGCCCTCGACCGTGATGCCCATGGAACGGGCGGTGCCGGCGATGATCTTCGACGCGGCGTCCAGGTCGTTGGCGTTCAGGTCGGGAAGCTTGGTCGTGGCGATCTCACGGACCTGCGCCTCGGTGATCTTGGCGACCTTGGTCTTGTGCGGCTCGCCAGAGCCCTTCTCGACACCCGCGGCCTTGAGGATCATCTTCGCGGCCGGCGGCGTCTTGGTGATGAAGGTGAAGGAGCGGTCCTCGTAGACCGTGATCTCCACCGGGATCACCCAGCCACGCTGCGACTCGGTCGCGGCGTTGTAGGCCTTGCAGAACTCCATGATGTTGACGCCGTGCTGACCGAGCGCGGGGCCGACCGGCGGGGCGGGGTTGGCCGCTCCGGCGTTGATCTGGAGCTTGATAAGCCCCGTGACCTTCTTCTTCTTGGGAGGCATTGCTCTCTCCGGGTCCTAGTGAGAGTTTTCAGCCCCCTTTCCGGATCATCCGGACGGAGGCATACCGCACAACGATAACGGGTATCCATGCGCGGCCAAAAACCGAGCAGGTCAGACCGGCTTCGAGAGCCTGTCTGACCTGGTCGGAGGCATCTGTTCCAGAAGTGCTAGTTCTTCTGGATCTGGTCGAACGACAGCTCGACCGGGGTTTCGCGACCGAAGATCTCGACGAGGCCCTTGACCTTCTTCGAGTCGGCGTTGATCTCGTTGATGGTCGCCTGCAGCGTCGCGAACGGGCCGTCGGTGACGGTGACCGAGTCGCCGACCTCGAAGTCCAGCACCTGGACCTCGAGCTTGCGGGCCGGAGCCGGCCTGCCCTCGGCCTCGGCGGCCTCACGGGCGGCCTTCTCCTCGGCCTCCGGGGCGAGCATCTTGACGATCTCGTCCAGGGTCAGCGGGTACGGGTCGTACGCGTTGCCCACGAAGCCGGTGACACCGGGGGTGTTGCGGACGACACCCCAGGACTCGTTCGTCAGGTCCATGCGGACGAGAACGTACCCGGGAAGCTTGTTCTGGCGGACCGTCTTGCGCTCGCCGTTCTTGATCTGGGCGACCTCTTCCTGCGGCACCTCGGCCTGGAAGATGAAGTCCTCGACGTTGAGCGAGACGGCACGCTGTTCGAGGTTGGTCTTCACACGGTTCTCGTAACCGGCGTACGTGTGGATGACGTACCACTCGCCGGGGAGCGTGCGCAGTTCCTCGCGGAGGGCCTCGACGGGGTCTACGGGCTCGGCCTCTTCTTCGGCCTCGGCTTCGTCGTCCTCAGCCGCGGCCTCGACGGGCTCTTCGTCCCCGTCGGCCTCTTCGGCGTCCACCTCGGTGACGTCGCCGTCCTTGTCATCCTCGATGTGGATGGCGGCTTCCTCGGCGGGCTCCCCCACCGCGGCGTCGGCAGCCTCGACCTCGTCCTCGACCTCGTCAACGCCCTCGACGATGTCGAGCTCGTCATCCACGGACTCGTCCGGCACGATGGCGTCGTTCAGGTTCGGGTCAGACACGGTGGCTGCTTCTTCCTGGATACATGTGGGTGGAACATGCGAAAGGGGCGCCGCACCCGGCGCCCTTCGCTCCTGGCTCAGCCGAAGACGTACTTGGCGGCTTTGTCGAGGCCAAAGTCAATCAGAGTCACCAGGCCGATCATGACGATCACGAAGACGATCACCACGGTCGTGTACGTCGTCAGCTGGTTGCGCGTAGGCCAGACGACCTTGCGGAGCTCCGCGACGATCTGACGGTAGAAGAGCGCGAGGCGCTTCAGCGGGCCCTTCTTGGCACGCTTGCCGCCCTTACGGGTCTTCTTGTCCGACTCGGGTGTCTCATCCTGGGCATCAGGCATGTCGATGGAGCCCACGGCGTCCGCCATTCGTCCTCACCTGTTCCCGGGTCGTGGCCGTGCCGCGCCCGGTCTGAGCCGCACGGCGATGCAATGCAGTACGTACATGCGCACACAGCCTGGTGACAGGTGTGTGTAGCAGGGCCGGAGGGACTTGAACCCCCAACCGCTGGTTTTGGAGACCAGTGCTCTACCAATTGAGCTACGACCCTTTGCGGTTACTCCAACGTACCGTACCCGTCCGAATGCTCGGTGTGCACCGGATGAGCGCGGGCCGATGAAGGCCAACGAGGTGAGAGTGTACGTGCTTCGGAGCCGGTCGTCGAACAGAAAGCGCCCGCTGGGCCGTTGCGAGCGGAAGATCGCCCAGCCCACGGCCCGGATCCGGACGCTTGTTCAGCAGTCCCTCCGACCGCGCGCCCTGCGGCTGTCCCGCCACCCGGTCCGGTCTGACCAATCCGTGAAACCCGTGTGCCGGAGAGGTTTCCGGTCTGAAACGATGGGCACCATGAGCGCTGCAACCCCTTCCACCGCGCGCCGGGTCTCCGCCCGAGTCGGCGCGATCTCCGAGTCCGCCACCCTCGCCGTGGACGCCAAGGCCAAGGCCCTGAAGGCCGCCGGGCGCCCGGTGATCGGCTTCGGCGCCGGTGAACCGGACTTCCCGACCCCGGACTACATCGTCCAGGCCGCCGTCGAGGCCTGCTCGAACCCGAGGTACCACCGCTACACGCCGGCCGGCGGTCTGCCCGAGCTGAAGGCCGCGATCGTCGCCAAGACGCTCCGCGACTCGAACTACGAGGTGGACGTCTCCCAGGTCCTGGTGACCAACGGCGGCAAGCAGGCCATCTACGAGGCGTTCGCCGCGATCCTCGACCCGGGCGACGAGGTCATCGTCCCGGCCCCGTACTGGACGACGTATCCGGAGTCGATCCGTCTCGCCGGCGGTGTCCCGGTCGAGGTCGTCGCGGACGAGACCACCGGATACCGGGTCAGCGTGGAGCAGCTGGAGGCGGCCCGCACCGAGCGGACGAAGGTCGTCCTGTTCGTCTCCCCCTCCAACCCGACCGGCGCGGTCTACAGCGCCGAGGACACCGAGGCGATCGGCCGCTGGGCCGTGGAGCACGGCCTGTGGGTGCTGACGGACGAGATCTACGAGCACCTCGTCTACGGCGACGCGAAGTTCACCTCGCTCCCCGCGATCCTCCCCGAGCTGCGCGACAAGTGCATCGTGGTCAACGGCGTCGCCAAGACGTACGCCATGACGGGCTGGCGGGTCGGCTGGATCATCGGCCCGAAGGACGTCGTCAAGGCCGCGACGAACCTCCAGTCGCACGCCACGTCCAACGTGTCGAACGTGGCCCAGGTCGCCGCCCTCGCCGCCGTCTCCGGGAACCTGGACGCCGTCGCGGAGATGCGCGTGGCCTTCGACCGCCGCCGCCACACCATCGTGCGCATGCTCAACGAGATCGACGGCGTGGTCTGCCCCGAGCCCGAGGGCGCCTTCTACGTCTATCCGTCGGTGAAGGCCCTCCTGGGCAAGGAGATCCGCGGCAGGCGCCCGCAGGACTCGGTGGAACTGGCCGCGCTGATCCTGGACGAGGTCGAGGTGGCGGTCGTACCCGGTGAGGCGTTCGGCACACCGGGCTACCTGCGCCTGTCGTACGCCCTGGGCGACGAGGACCTCGTCGAGGGCATCAGCCGCGTACAGAAGCTGCTGGCCGAGGCGACGGACTGAACCTCGTGATGTCAGAAGGCCGCTTCCCTTCGGGAGGCGGCCTTCTTTCGTCCCTCAGTGCGAGCAAGACCACGTTCAGGGAAAGCGCTACCGATACGAGCCGGACGTACGGCAGGATCCGAGAATGGAGCACGTACGTGATGTCTCTGAACTGCCGAAAGCCCATCTGCACCTGCATTTCACCGGGTCGATGCGGTCCGCGACCCTGCTGGAACTGGCCGACAAGTACGGTGTGAGGCTGCCCGAGGCGCTGACCGACGCCCTCACCAGCGGCGAGCCGCCGAAACTGCGGGCGACCGACGAGCGGGGCTGGTTCCGCTTCCAGCGGCTGTACGACGCGGCCAGGTCCTGTCTGCGGGAACCCGAGGACATCCAGCGGCTGGTCCACGAGGCGGCCGAGGAGGATGCGAAGGACGGCTCGGGCTGGCTGGAGATCCAGGTCGACCCGACGTCGTACGCCCCTCGCCTGGGCGGTCTCATCCCGGCACTGGAGATCATCCTGGACGCGGTGGAGACGGCGGCGCGGGACACCGGGATCGGGATGCGGGTCCTGGTGGCCGCGAACCGCATGAAACACCCCCTGGACGCACGCACGCTGGCCCGCCTGGCCGTGCGGTACGCGGACCGGGGTGTCGTGGGCTTCGGGCTCTCCAACGACGAGCGGCGGGGCATGGCCCGGGACTTCGACCGGGCTTTCGCCATCGCGCGTGACGGCGGCCTGCTGTCGGCCCCGCACGGCGGCGAGCTGACGGGCCCGGCGTCGGTCCGCGACTGTCTGGACGACCTGCACGCGTCCCGGATCGGCCACGGTGTGCGGGCGGCGGAGGATCCGCGCCTGCTGAAGCGCCTCGCGGACCGGCAGATCACGTGCGAGGTGTGCCCTGCGTCGAACGTCGCCCTGGGGGTGTACGAGAAGCCCGAGGACGTGCCGTTGCGCAAGCTCTTCGAGGCCGGTGTGCCCCTGGCACTGGGCGCCGACGACCCGCTGCTGTTCGGCTCACGGCTGGCGGCCCAGTACGAGATCGCCCGCCAGTACCACGCCTTCACGGACGCGGAACTGGCCGAACTGGCCCGGCAGTCGGTACGGGGCTCGGCGGCGCCGGAGGGCGTACGGACGAAGCTGCTGGCAGGGATCGACGACTGGCTGACGGCCTGAGCGTGCTCTCCGGGGAGCGCCTCATAGGCTGACGCCGACCGTAACCGGTTCGTTGACGAGGGTGACCCCGAAGGCGTCCCGAACCCCGGCGACGACCTCGCGGGCGAGGGCGAGCAGGTCCTCGGTGGTGGCCTGCCCTCGGTTGGTGAGGGCCAGGGTGTGTTTGGTGGAGATGCGGGCGGGCCCGGTGCCGTACCCCTTGGTGAAGCCGGCCTTGTCGATAAGCCAGGCGGCCGAGGTCTTGGTGCGGCCTTCTCCGGCCGGGTAGGCGGGCGGTACGGCGTCGGCGCCGAGCCGCTCCGCCACGCGCGCGTGGAACGCGGCGAACTCGGTGTCCGTGAGGATCGGGTTGGTGAAGAAGGACCCGGCGGACCAGGTGTCGTGGTCCTCGGGGTCCAGGACCATGCCCTTCCCGGCGCGCAGCTTCAGCACGGTCTCACGGGCCGCGTCCAGTGGCACCCGGTCGCCGGGCCCGACGCCGAGGGCACGGGCCGTCTCGGCGTACTTCAGGGGCGCCGACAGCCCGCCCGCGTCCTCCAGGGCGAAGCGGACGCGCAGGACTACATGGCGCTCGGGGTCGGCCTTGAAGCGGCTGTGGCGGTACGAGAAGGCGCAGTCGGCGCCCGCGAGGGTGACCGTCTCGCGGGTGGCGCGGTCGTAGGCGACGACCTCGGTGATCGTCGAGGACACCTCCTGCCCGTACGCACCCACGTTCTGGATGGGCGTGGCGCCCGCGGAGCCAGGGATCCCGGCGAGGCACTCGATCCCGGCGAGCCCGGCCTCGACCGTGCGCGCGACGGCGTCGGTCCACACCTCGCCGGCGGCCAGCTCCAGCCCCGTGCCGTCGAGGTCGAAGCCTGTCGTGGCGATCCGCAGAGCCGTCCCCGCGAACCCCTTGTCGCCGATGACCAGGTTCGAGCCGCCGCCGATGACCAGCAGCGGGGTCCCGGAGTCGTCGGCCTCGTGGACGGCGGCGATCACTTCGGCGTCGGTGGTCGCCGTGATCAGCCGGTCCGCGGGACCGCCGAGCCGGAACGTGGTCAGCGGGGCGAGGGGAGCGTCATGGATTTCCTGCACGCGCCCAAGACTACGAGACCCCACTGACAGCCCAGGGCCCTGCACGACAAGCGGCACGCGAGGAGGTCGTGTAAGGGGCGCCCGCCCATGGCGAACGCCCCTTACACGATGACCCGGACCGCCGTACTCAGCCCAGCCGGACAACAGCCCGTGACATGCCCAGCACCTTCTGTCCCGCGCACATCGCGAGGAGGTCGACGCGGACCTTGTGGTCGTCGAGCTTGGCCCCGACCTTGCCGCTGACCTCGATCGTGGCGCCCTTGTCGTCGTTGGGGACGACGACCGGCCTGGTGAAGCGGACGCCGTACTCGACCACCGCGCCGGGGTCGCCCACCCAGTCGGTGACGACCCGGATCGCCTCGGCCATGGTGAACATGCCGTGCGCGATGACGTCGGGGAGACCGACCTCGACCGCGAACCTCTCGTTCCAGTGGATGGGGTTGAAGTCCCCGGAGGCGCCCGCGTACCGGACGAGGGTGGCGCGCGTCACGGGGAAGGTCTGGGCAGGCAGCTCGGTGCCGACCTCGACCTCGTCGTAGGAGATCCTGGGGATACCGGCGGTCTCGGCCGTCATGGGTCAGCCCTCCTCGGCCGCGCGGGCGACCAGCTTGGTCCAGGCGGTCACGACGTGCTCGCCCGCCTCGTCGTGGACCTCGCCGCGGATGTCGATGATCTCGTTGCCCGCCATGGACTTGATGGTCTCGATGGTCGACGTGACGGTGAGCCGGTCGCCCGCGCGGACCGGGCGGACGTAGGCGAACTTCTGGTCGCCGTGCACCACTCGGCCGTAGTCCAGGCCGAGCCGCGGGTCCGCCACGACGTCCCCCGCCGCCTTGAACGTGATGGCGAACACAAAGGTGGGCGGGGCGATCACATCGGCGTGGCCGAAGGCCTTGGCGGCCTCGGGGTCCGTGTACAGGGGGTTGGTGTCACCCACCGCTACCGCGAACTCGCGGATCTTCTCCCGGCCGACCTCGTAGGGGTCGGTGGGCGGATAGGTCCGCCCCACGAAGGACTGGTCGAGCGCCATGGGCTCGGTACCTCCTGAATCGGACTGGTTCGCGTGGTCGCGTGGTTCGCAGCTGATGTAACGACGCGAGGCCGCCCCCCAACCAGCAGGGGACGGCCTCGACGTACGAGCCTGATTTATCGCGTTTCGCGGTGCGCGGTGTGCGCATTGCAACGCGGGCAGTGCTTCTTCATCTCCATTCGGTCCGGGTTGTTACGCCGGTTCTTCTTGGTGATGTAGTTCCGCTCCTTGCACTCCACGCAGGCCAGCGTGATCTTCGGGCGGACGTCGGTGGCAGCCACAGGAGTGCTCCTTGACGAACGGATGGGACGATGAACGCATAAAAGAGTAGCCGATCGAAGGACCGACCCCGCAATCGGCTACTGTCAGTAGCGGTGACCGGACTTGAACCGGTGACACAGCGATTATGAGCCGCTTGCTCTACCGACTGAGCTACACCGCTGTGATGCGATCGGTCCCCGCCTCGCGACGGGGAACCTCTCACACCAGAGCCCCAATACGGAATCGAACCGTAGACCTTCTCCTTACCATGGAGACGCTCTACCGACTGAGCTATTGGGGCGAGCGATGAAGACATTACACGCTCGGCCGCTGTCACCCAAATCCGTTTCCCAGCGCTCGCCCCGGCCTGTTGCGGCCCCCGTTCCGCACTCCGGCCGCGCGCGGAGAACCCCTCTCCCAGCGACCTCGGAAGCCCCTCCCACAACCGCTCCCACACCCCTTCGCCAGGGATCTTTCCCATCCCTGGACCACACCGGTACGACTATTGCGCTCCTCCGCAACGGGGGCTGACGCCCGCCCTAGGCTCGACTCACTCTGCGTGATCTTGTGTCCCCCACCTTGCGCGCAGCCGCCCCCGAGCACAGGAGCGCGATGCCCGACAGCCAGCCGCAGCCGCCCCACTCCTCGTCCTCCTCCTCGTCACCCGCCTCCTCCGGGGCCCCGGCCTCTCTCCTGCTGTGCGGTGCGCAACTCACCGACGGCCGGACCGTGGACGTACGGCTGAGCGGCGGTCGTATCGAGGCGGTCGGCACGGCCGGCAGCCTCAGCTCGTACGCCACCCGCGTCGACCTCAGCGGCTACCTGCTCCTGCCGGCCCCCGCCGAAGCCCACGCCCACGGCGACACGGCTCTGTCCGCCGACACCGACGGCCCGGTCTCGTGCGACCCTCAGGACGTCCAGCGCCGGGCCACGGAGGCCGCCCTGCTCCAACTCGGCCACGGGGCCACCGCGTTGCGCTCGCACATCCGGATCGGCGATGTGCAGGGGCTCGGTGCCCTGGCCGCCGTACTGCAGGCGCGGCGGGCGCTGCACGGCCTCGCCGAGCTGACGGCGGTGGCCATGCCCCGCGTACTGACCGGCGTCGCGGGCGCGGACGGTCTGGCGATGTTGCGCGACGCGGTGAAGATGGGCGCTTCGGTGGTGGGCGGCTGCCCGGACCGCGACCCCGATCCGACCGGCTATGTGGAGGCGGTCCTGGAGGTCGCCTCGGAGCACGGCTGTCCGGTCGACCTGCACACCGACGGCGACGACCCGGCCCGTCTGGCCCGCCTCGCGGCGATGGCGGGCGGTCTGCGCCCCGGCGTGACCATCGGTCCCTGCGGCGGCCTCGGCCGCCTGCCCGCCGAGGTGGCCTCGCGGGCCGCGGACCAGCTCGCGGCGGCAGGCGTGACGGTGGTGTGCCTCCCGCAGGGCGGCTGCGGGGGCGCGGAACGCCGTGGCACGGCTCCGGTACGACTGCTGCGGGCGGCCGGGGTACGGGTCGCGGCGGCCAGCGGCGCGCTGCGGGACGTGTCGAACCCGGTGGGCCGCGGGGACCCCCTGGAAGCGGCGTATCTGCTCGCCTCCCGCCACGGCCTGCGCCCGGAGGAGGCGTACGACGCCGTGAGCGCGTCGGCGCGGGCGGTGCTCGGTCTGCCGGAGGTACGGGTGGAGGCGGGTTTCCCGGCGGAACTGCTGGCGGTACGGGGCGACCGCCTGGCCGGTGCGCTGTCCCTCGCGTACAGCCGAATCGTGGTGCACAGGGGGCGCGTTGTGGCACGCACGAGCGCGGTACGGGAGTACTGCGACACCCCGGCAGCGGCGGCGCCGGACCTGCCTCGACAGGGGCGTACAGGGCCGTCGTGAGGTGAGGGCGGAGTGCGGCTCCGGCGGAGCGGAGGGACGTCGAAGGGGCTGTGCGGCGAACGGGTTCGCGGGGGCGTACGGTCGAAGGCATGCGCATTGTGATCGCTGGAGGACATGGTCAGATCGCGCGTCGGCTGGAGCGTCTGCTCGCCGCGCGCGGTGACGAGGTCGCGGGCATCATCCGCCGCCCGGAACAGGGCGACGACCTGCGGGTGGCCGGCGCGGAACCCGTCCTGTGCGACCTGGAGTCGGCGTCGGTGGAGGAGGTCGCGGCACTGCTGCGGGGCGCCGACGCGGCGGTCTTCGCGGCGGGCGCGGGCCCAGGCAGCGGGACGGCCCGCAAGGACACGGTGGACCGGGGAGCGGCGGTGCTGTTCGCGGACGCGGCGGTGCGGGCGGGGGTGCGCCGGCACGTGATCGTGTCGTCGATGGGTGCGGATCCGGCCCACCAGGGCGACGACGTCTTCGACGTCTACCAGCGCGCGAAGGGCGAGGCGGACGCGTACGTCAGCGGCCTGGACGCCCTCGACTGGACGATCCTGCGTCCCGGCGCCCTGACGAACGACGCCGGCACGGGCCGCGTACGCCTGGAGGCCGACACGGGGCGCGGCGCGATCCCCCGCGACGACGTGGCCGCCGTACTCACGGAACTGCTGGACACTCCGGCGACGGCGGGCCTGACGCTGGAGCTGATCGGCGGGTCGACGCCGGTCTCTGTGGCGGTGAAGTCGGTGGCGGGGAACTGAAGCGAGGCGATGAGGGCCGGGGGCCGACGGTGATCGGCAGGGGCTAGAAGAGGGGCAACTGGCCCGGGAATTCGGGGACGACGTACCCGTCCAACGCGGGCTGCGCCGCCCCGAGTTCCGCCTGCCGCCGCGACCCCGGACACGAAACGAGCTCACCACTCCCCCGGGCCCCCGGCGGATCGTGCCGCGCGAACCTCCCGGCGACGACAGCGATCTCGCGCCGGCACTCGGGACAGTGCCGGCGACGGGACGACGACGCGAACGACGATCGTGACATCGATGACATGGGGTCACTCTCCCTCACGGCCTCAGCGGGCGCACGCAACGAAAAGACCCTCTTCTCTCTGCGAAAACGCAGAGAGAAGAGGGTCTCCCCAATGTGGCGGCGCCAGGGTTCGAACCTGGGTAGGCTGAGCCGGCAGATTTACAGTCTGCTCCCTTTGGCCGCTCGGGCACACCGCCAAGTTTTGTTGCCCTTCGAACCGCTTTTTGGCGGTACTCCTTGGCAACGACGTAAACGATACCTGATGGACGGGGGTGCTTCGCCACCCGATTGAGCGGCGCCCCGAGGGGAGGGGGTGGCTAGGCTTATGCGGATGCGGCCCGGGACATACGCCGGGCTCGGCTGCTGCCACCACGCATGCCGATACGCACCTTGCAGATCCCGATAAGCACCCCATACAAGGAGCCACAGGACATGGCCGACTCCAGTTTCGACATCGTCTCGAAGGTCGAGCGGCAGGAGGTCGACAACGCCCTCAACCAGGCCGCCAAGGAGATCTCCCAGCGCTACGACTTCAAGGGCGTGGGTGCCTCGATCTCGTGGTCCGGCGAGAAGATCCTGATGGAGGCGAACACAGAGGAACGGGTCAAGGCGGTCCTCGATGTGTTCGAGACCAAGCTGATCAAGCGCGGCATCTCGCTGAAGTCCCTGGACGCGGGTGAGCCTCAGCTCTCCGGCAAGGAGTACAAGCTCTTCGCCTCGATCGAGGAGGGCATCTCCCAGGAGAACGCGAAGAAGGTCGCGAAGATCATCCGCGATGAGGGCCCGAAGGGCGTGAAGGCCCAGGTCCAGGGCGAGGAACTGCGCGTCAGCTCGAAGAGCCGCGACGACCTTCAGACCATCATCGCCCTACTCAAGGGCAAGGACTTCGACTTCGCGCTGCAGTTCGTGAACTACCGTTAGTGCACAAGCGGTTGAAGAGGGTGGGCGCCGCACGCCGCCCACCCTCCCTTCTGCAGGCTGCGGAACAGGTACACGCTCAGTCGCGCGAGTTGCCGAACAGAATCCGGTACGCGACCAGCAGCACCAGCGAACCGCCGATCGCCGCCGCCCAGGTGGTGCCGTCGTAGAACTGGTTGCTGATGGGGTGGTCGAGGAAGCGTGCCGAGATCCAGCCGCCGATGAACGCGCCCGCGACGCCGATGACCGTCGTGCCCATGAAACCGCCCGGGTCGCGCCCTGGCAGCAGGAACTTGGCGATGGCTCCGGCCAAGAGTCCCAGGATGATCCAGCCGATGATGCTCATGCCCTGAACCTGCCCCTCTGTGCTGTGCTCGAACTGTACCGGCCCTGTGACTTGCGACTTCGTCGATCTCGTCGATCTCGTCGATCTCGGTGTACCGCTCGTCGGCTTGGTCGCTCTCATGCCGGTGCGTTCGGGTTGCTGCGTTGTTGGTGCCGTACACGACGTCAACGCGATGCCTGGTGGTTGCACCGGTCAGTAGGGTGCGGCTCATGACACAGCCCGGTGCGGAATCCTCCGCTGAACTGCGACGCACCCTCGGCGTCGGCGACGCCGTGGTCATCGGGCTGGGTTCCATGGTCGGGGCCGGCGTCTTTGCAGCCCTGGGACCCGCGGCACGCGCGGCGGGTTCCGGGCTGATGCCCGGGCTCGCCGCGGCGGCCGTGGTCGCCTACTGCAACGCCATGTCGTCCGCCCGGCTGGCCGCCCTCTATCCCGCGTCCGGCGGCACCTACGTGTACGGGCGTGAGCGGCTCGGGGACTTCTGGGGTTATCTCGCGGGCTGGTCGTTCGTCGTCGGGAAAACGGCCTCCTGTGCCGCGATGGCGCTCACCGTGGGCACGTACGTCTGGCCGGGACAGGCGCATGCGGTGGCGGTCGCGGCTGTCGTGGCGCTGACCGCGGTGAACTACGGCGGCGTCCAGAAATCCGCCTGGCTGACGCGGGCGATCGTGGCAGTGGTCCTCGCTGTCCTCGCTTCCGTGGTCGTCGTGTGCCTGGGCTCCGATGCCGCCGATTCCGGCCGGCTGGATGTCGGGGCCTCCGGGGGTGTGGGCGGCGTGCTTCAGGCGGCCGGGCTGCTGTTCTTCGCGTTCGCCGGGTACGCCCGGATCGCGACCCTCGGCGAGGAGGTTCGGGATCCCGCGCGCACCATCCCCCGCGCGATCCCGTCGGCCCTGGGCATCACGCTGGTCGTGTACGCGGCGGTGGCCGTGGCTGTCCTTTCCGTGCTCGGGTCGGGCGGGCTCGGGCAGGCGACCGCCCCACTGGCCGACGCGGTCCGGGCGGCGGGCGTGCCAGGGCTGGTGCCGGTCGTACGGGCCGGTGCCGCCATGGCCGCGCTCGGCTCGCTGCTCGCCCTGATTCTGGGCGTCTCACGGACGGCTCTGGCCATGGCCCGTGACCGTCATCTGCCCGGCGCCCTGGCGGCGGTGCATCCGCGCTTCCAGGTGCCGCACCGGGCCGAATTGGCCGTTGGCGTGGTGGTCGCGGTACTGGCCGCGACGGTGGACGTACGGGGCGCTATCGGCTTCTCCTCCTTCGGGGTGCTGGCGTACTACGCGGTGGCCAACGCCTCTGCGTGGACACTGAGTTCGGCTCCGGCGTCACGGGTGGTGCCGGTGGTGGGACTCCTTGGCTGTGTGACGTTGGCGTTCGCGCTTCCGGGGGTGTCGGTGGTCACGGGCACGGGGGTGCTGGGTGTGGGGGCGGTCGCGTACGGCGTACGACGGCGGTGGCCGGCTTCGCGGTCGTCGGCCGGACCTCAACAGTGACAGGAGCGTCTGACAGAACTCGCGTCGGCTACGAGGCCTGGGCGGCCTGTGCAGGCGGCATCGCTGCCGCCGTACGTGTGGGGAAGCCGGGCCAGGGCTGCAGGTCCGTATCGTCGTTGGACTCCTCGTACCAGCCCGTGCCGTCGAGCCATGTGCGCAGCCATTCCGCGAGGCCCGGGGCGTCGGTGTACCAGGCTTGCTCGGCGGCGTCGGCGTTCGGTTCGAAGAGCAGTACGGTGGCTTCCGCTGTGTGGCAGTCCACGCCCGCGTACATCCCGCAGCCCCAGTGTGATATCGGCAGAACGCCCTCGGGCCAGGGCCACTCCGGGTCCCTGCGGCCCTCCTCGCGGTTGGCGAGGTACTGGGTGACGACGGGCGGTTCATCTGCGGGCGGGCTGTCGAGGAGGGGCAACAGGCCGTAGGCCGGGCCGAATCCGCCGTCTCCTATCCGGAGGTAGAGCGCGGCGAGGAGCGGCGGCAGAGGGAAGCCGAGGGCTGCCTCGGCGCGGTCGAGGGTGGCCGCGTCCACGGGGGCGGGGAGTGAAGGCCAGCCCCACGGACGGGTGTTGCGCGCCTCGGCCGCCACCCGTGTCAGCAACTGCTCGATGTCGGTCATAGATTCATCATGCAGGCCGCCACTGACAATCGAGGCGGCCTGTGGATAACCCGCGGGCGGGACGCGATCCCGCCCGCAGGCTGTGGAGAAAGGGTCGGGCAGGGTCGACGTCACCCCCCGTTCCGGCCGCGCTACCAGCGCGAGCTGAACGGCTGGTCCGTCGGCACGATTTCGCGGCCCAGCGGCAGCAGCGAGACGGGGATGAGCTTGAAGTTGGCGATGCCGAACGGGATACCGATGATCGTGAGGCACAGGAGAACGCCGGTGACGACGTGGGTCAGGGCGAGCCACCAGCCCGCGAGGACCAGCCACAGGACGTTGCCGACGCAGGAGGGGGCGCCCGCGTCGCGGCGCTCGACCGTCGTACGGCCGAAGGGCCACAGGGCGTACGCGCCGATACGGAAGGCGGCGACACCGAACGGAATGCCGATGATGGTGATGCAGAGCAGCGCACCGGCGGCCAGATAGGCGAGGAACAGCCAGAAGCCGCTCAGGACGAGCCAAATGACGTTGAGGATTGTCTTCACTGGTGGCGACCTGCCATCTTTTCGAGCCGGGCGATGCGCTCCGCCATCGGCGGGTGCGTAGAGAACATCTTGGAGAGTCCCTGGCCGGGGCGGAAGGGGTTCGCGATCATCATGTGGCTCGCGGTCTCGATCCGCGGCTCGGGGGGCAGCGGGAGTTGCTTCGTGCCCGCCTCCAGTTTGCGCAGGGCGCTCGCGAGGGCAAGTGGGTCGCCGGTGAGCTGGGCGCCCGCCGCGTCGGCCTCGTACTCTCTGGAGCGGCTGATGGCGAGCTGGATGAGGGTGGCCGCGAGCGGACCCAGGATCATGATCAACAGCATGCCGAGAATGCCGGGACCGTCGTCGTCGTTCGAGCGGCCGATCGGAATCAGCCAGGCGAAGTTGACCAGGAACATGATCACGGAGGCCAGGGCGCCGGCGACCGACGAGATGAGGATGTCGCGGTTGTAGACATGGCTCAGTTCATGGCCGATGACGCCGCGCAGCTCGCGCTCGTCGAGGATGCGCAGGATGCCGTCGGTGCAACAGACGGCGGCGTTGCGCGGGTTGCGGCCCGTCGCGAACGCGTTCGGCGCTTCGGTCGGCGAGATGTACAGGCGTGGCATGGGCTGGCGGGCCTGGGTGGAGAGGTCGCGGACCATGCGGTAGAGGGCCGGGGCCTCGAATTCGCTCACCGGGCGGGCACGCATCGCGCGTAGAGCCAGCTTGTCACTGTTCCAGTACGCGTACGCGTTCGTGCCGATCGCGACGAAGAGTGCGATCACGAGGCCCGTACGGCCGAAGAAGCTGCCGATGACGATGATGAGTGCGGACAGTCCCCCGAGGAGCAGGGCTGTCCTGAGCCCGTTGTGCCGGCGGTGCACGGTACGCCCTCCAAATGGTGCGGCAGGGGAACCCTGGTGTCAGGTCCAGTGGACCCTTCTGTACAGGTCAACGCCAGGCGGGGGTGCGCAGTTCCCTTGCGCGCGCTCAGGCGAGCGTGGGCCGTCCGCGTGAGAGTCCACGCGCGCGTGCGGGAGCCGAGGGTCAGAAGAGGCCGGTGTCGGCGAACCGCAGTACCAGTTGGGGTGCGCCGGACAGGGCGACACCGAGGACGGCGGTCAGGGCGATCGCGGCCGTGAGGGGGACCGGGACGCGGTGGCGTTCCTCGTCTCCCTGGGGGGTGCGGAAGAGGAGGGCCGTCCACTGGAGGTAGTAGAAGAGTGCGATCACCACGTTGACGGCCATGATCACGGCCAGCCAGCCGAGTCCGGCGTCGACGGCCGCGGAGAAGACGGTGACCTTCGCGAAGAGGCCGATGATGCCCGGCGGCAGCCCGGCGAGGCACAGCAGGAAGAAGCCCAGGACGAGCGCCGGCAGGGGGCGGGTGGCGTACAGGCCTCGGTAGTCGCTGACTCGGTTCAGAGGCTTCGTACGGGCCACCAGGGCCGCCACCGCGAAGGCGCCGAGGTTCACGACTGCGTACATGAGGGCGTACGCGACGGTGGAGCCGATGGACTTCTGGGCGTCGTCTGAGTACGCGGCGGCGGCGATCGGTACCAGGAGATAGCCGGCCTGGCCGACGGAGGACCAGGCGAGCAGACGTACCGCGCTGTACGCGCGCGTGGTCTGCTGGCGCAGGGCGCCGACGTTGCCGACGGTCATGGTGAGCGCGGCCAGAACTGCCAGTGCCGGGCCCCAGACGTCGGCGTACGACGGGAAGGCGACGACGGTGACGAGGATCAGACCGGAGAAGCCGACTGCCTTGCCGACGACCGACAGATAGGCGGCGATCGGCAAGGGCGCCCCCACGTAGGTGTCGGGTACCCAGAAGTGGAAGGGCACGGCGGCTGTCTTGAAGGCGAAGCCGATGAGGGTGAGGACGACGCCTGCCTGGGCGAGGGTGTGGAGCTGGGGGTCGACGTCCTGGATCCGGTCGGCGATCTCGGTGAGGTAGAGGGTCCCCGTGGACGCGTAAACGAAGCTGACGCCCATGAGGCTGACCGCGGTCGCCGTGACCGAGGACAGGAAGAACTTCAGGGCCGCTTCGGATGACCTGCGGTCGCCGTGCCGGATGCCCACAAGGGCGAAGGCGGGCAGGGAGGCGACCTCAAGGGCGACGATCAGGGTCGCGAGGTCGCGGGAGGCGGGCAGGAGGGCCGCTCCGGCGGCGGAGGACAGCAGCAGGAACCAGTACTCCCCTTCGGGGAGTCCTCGGTCGGCGTCCTTGAGGGCGGTGACCGAGAGGAGGGCGGCGAGCAGTGCGCCGCCGAGGACCAGGAACTGGATGGCGAGGGTGAAGCGGTCGGCCGTGTAGCTGCAGACATCCGTGCTGCCGGTCAGGCAGAAGGTGGCACGGTCGCCGTCCAGGAGAGGCAGCAGGAGGAGCGCGGAGGCGGCCAGGCCGGCGACCGAGGTCCAGCCGAGGAGCGCCTTCCTGCTGTCGCCGACGAACAGGTCGGCGACCAGCACGGCGAGTCCCACGACGGCGGCGACGGTGGGCGGCGCGATGGCGAGCCAGTCGACGGACTGGACGACGGACTGAGCTGCGGACTGGGCCAGGGAGCTCATCGGGGGCCTCCTGAGAGGAGCTGCTGCACGGCCGGGTCGGTCAGGCCGAGGAGGGCCTTCGGCCACAGGCCGACGACAACGGTGAGGGCGACGAGCGGGGTCCAGGCCGCGAGTTCGTACGTCTGTACGTCGGCGAGCCGGGGGGCGTCCGGCTCCGGGGCGGCGCCCATGCAGACGCGGCGTACGACGACGAGCATGTACGCGGCGGTGAGCAGGGTGCCGAACGCGGCGATCGCCGTGAAGGTGAGGAAGGTGGGGCGGCTGAGCTCGTCGGCGGGGTCGAACGCGCCGAACAGGGCCAGCATCTCGCCCCAGAACCCGGCGAGGCCGGGCAGGCCGAGCGAGGCGACGGCGGCGAAGGCCACGAGGGCGCCGAGGCGTGGGGCCCGGCCGTAGAGGGCGGCGCCGGTGCGGTCGGCGAGGGTGTCGAGGTCGGTGGTGCCCGTGCGGTCCTTCAGCGCGCCGACCAGGAAGAAGAGGAGGCCGGTGATGAGGCCGTGGGCGATGTTGGCGAAGAGCGCGCCGTTCACGCCGGTCGGGGTCATCGAGGCGATGCCGAGCAGGACGAAGCCCATGTGGCCGACGGAGGAGTAGGCGATGAGCCGCTTGAGGTCGCCCTTCGCACCGTGCCGGGCGAGGGCCAGGCAGGCCAGGGAGCCGTAGATGATCCCGATGACGGCGAAGGCGGCGAGGTAGGGCGCGAAGGTCCGGAATCCGTCGGGTGTGATCGGCAGCAGGATGCGCACGAACCCGTACGTGCCCATCTTGAGCAGGATGCCCGCCAGCAGTACCGAGCCGACGGTCGGGGCGGCGGTGTGGGCGTCCGGCAGCCAACTGTGCAGCGGCCACATCGGTGTCTTGACCGCGAGCCCGATCCCGATCGCCAAAGCGGCGGTGACCTGCACGGATGTGCTCAGTCCGGGGCCGTTGTCAGTGGCGAGTGCCATGATGTCGAACGTGCCCGCTTTGATCCCGATCAGGAGCAGGCCCAGCAGCATGACGACGGATCCGAGCAGGGTGTAGAGGATGAACTTCCAGGCCGCCCGGGTCCGTTGCTCACCGCCCCAGCGGGCGATGAGGAAGTACATCGGGATGAGCACCGTCTCGAAGGCGAGGAAGAACAGCAGCAGGTCGAGGACGGCGAAGGTCGCGAGGGTGCCGGACTCCAGGACAAGGAGGAGTGCGACGAAGGCCTTCGGTGAGGGGCCGTCGGGCAGCTTGAAGTAGGAGTAGAGCGCGCAGAGGAAGGTCAGCAGCGCGCTCAGGACCAGAAGGGGGAGGGAAATGCCGTCGACGCCGAGGTGGATCCGCACATCGAGTGCGGGGATCCAGCTGATGTCGGTCGTGGCCTGCATTTTCGACGGATGGTCATGGTCGAAGCCGAGCGCCAGGGCGATCGCGGCGATGAGCACCACGCCGGTCACGGTCACGCCGTGCCGCAGCACGGCCTGCTCGGGCGACTTCCCCTTCAGTCCGGGCGGGGCCGGCAGGAGAGCGGCGACTGCGCCGAGCAGCGGGCCCACGACGACAAATGCCAGAAGGAACTGCATCACTGACTCGTTGATATCGATCACGGCTGCTCACGCTCCCGCGGCGACGAGGAGGACGGCGACCACCAGGACGACGGTGCCGGCGAGCAGCGCGCTCATATAGGTCTGCACGTTGCCGGTCTGGGCGCGCCGTACGGCGGCACCGAGCAGGCGGGGCACGGCGCCCGCACCGCGTACGTAGGTGTCGACGACCTCGCGGTCGAGGAACCGGACGAGGGTGGCGCCGGCCTGGACCGGGCGGACGAAGAGCGCCGTGTACAGGGCGTCCAGGTGGAAGCCGACGGCCGCGTGGCGGTGCAGTGGGCCGAGCAGGAGGCGTCCGGGGTCCGCCGGGTCGGGTGCGGTGGCCATGTCTCCGTAGGCGGGGGTGTGGGTGGCGATGGCTTCGGCCTCGACGAGACCGCCGTCGGCGTCCGGGTGGGCCGCGACCGCGCCCAGGGGGACGCAGGTCGCCAGGGCGGTGGTTTGGCGCCAGGCTCCGTACGTGACGAGGCCGCCGACGAGGGCCATCCCCGTGCCGAGGACGGAGGTGGTGAGGGTCGGGGTCAGGTCGTGGCCGTCGAACCAGTCGGGCAGTCTGCCGTAGGCGAGCCCGCCGAGGGCGAGGGACGGGGCCACGAGCACCCAGAGCACCGTGGTCATCGCGACGGGCTGCCTGCCGTGGTCGGGGGCGTCGGCGCCCCGGCCCCGGAAGGCGAGCAGCCACAGGCGGGTCGCGTAGGCGGCGGTGAGCAGGGCCGACACCAGGCCGGCGACGAGGACGATCCAGCCTGCGGCGCCGGGGATGCTCGCGGAGTGGCCGGTGGCGACGTGTTCGGCGGCGCCGAGGACGGACTCCTTGGAGAAGAAGCCGCTGAAGGGTGGGATCGCGGCGAGCGCGAGGAGTGCCACGGTCATCGTCCAGTAGGCGTCGGGGATGCGGGCGCGCAGGTGGCCCATGCGGGACATGGCGGCCAGTGAGTTGGTGCCGGCGGCGTGGATGATCACGCCCGCCGCGAGGAACAGCAGCGCCTTGAAGGCGCCGTGGGTGAGGAGGTGGAAGACGGCGGCGCCTCGGTCGCCGACGGCGAGGGCACCGGTCATGTAGCCGAGCTGACCGATCGTCGAGTAGGCGAGGACGCGCTTGATGTCGTCCTGGGCGAGGGCGGCGAAGGCTGAGCCGGCCATCGTGACGGCGGCCATGGCGGCGAGGACGACCAGTGCGGCAGAGGAGGCCGCGAAGACCGGGAGGAGCCGGGCGATGAAGTAGACACCGGCGGCGACCATCGTCGCGGCGTGGATCAGCGCGGAGACGGGAGTGGGACCTGCCATCGCGTCGGGGAGCCAGGTGTGCAGCGGGAACTGCGCCGACTTGCCCGCCACGCCGGCCAGAAGCAGCAGGGCGACCAGCGTCGGGTGGTCGAGTCCCCCGCTCGCGACGGTGCCGAGGATCTTCGTGATCCGGAAGGACCCGGCGTCGGTGGCGAGCGCGAACAGGCCGATCAGGAAGGGGACATCACCGAGTTTGGTGACGAGGAAGGCCTTGAGGGAGGCGGCGCGGGCTTCCGGGGTCTCCCAGTAGTGGCCGACCAGGAAGTACGAGCAGATGCCCATGATCTCCCAGCCGACCAGCAGCACCATCAGGTCGCCGGAGTAGACGACGAGCAGCATCGCGGAGGTGAAGAGGGAGACGAGAGCGGCGTACGAGGGGTAGCGCGGATCGTCGCGCAGATAGCCCGTCGAGTAGATCTGCACACAGGTCGCGACCAGGCCGACCAGGACGGCGACGAGGGCGGCGAAGCCGTCGACGTGCAGGGCGAGTTCGACGGGGACCGAGCCGGTGGGTGTGAGCTCGGTGGCGGCGTCGACGGCTCGGTCGCCGCCCTGGCGTACGGCGACGACCACGGCGAGGGCGAGCGCCGTGAGGGTCGGCAGTACGGCGAGGGGGCGAACGAAGCCGGGGGCCGTGCGGCCCAGGAGCAGGCCGGCCGCGGCGCCCAGGAACGGGAGGAGGGGGACGAGGACGGCGAGGGTGGTCGTGGTCACGCGGTGGCCTCAGCCTTCTCGTCTTCCGTGAGGGTGGCTTCGTCAGGGCCGTGGGGCTCGGCGGTGTCGCGGAGCTTGTCGATGTCCGCGGTGCCGCGGTTGCGGTGGACTGCGAGGACGATCGCCAGGCCGATGCCGATCTCGGCGGCGGCGATGGCGATGGTGAACAGGGTGAGGGCCTGGCCGGAGTGCAGGGTTTCGCGGGCGGTCCTGCTGAGCCAAACGTCGAAGGCGACCAGGTTGAGGTTGACGGCATTGAGCATCAGCTCGACGGACATCAGGACCAGGATCGCGTTGCGGCGGGCCAGGACGCCGTAGATGCCGGTGCAGAAGAGCAGGGCGGAGAGTACGGCGGGATAGGCCAGGTGCATCAGAGGGCACCTTCCGTGGTGTCCGTGGTGTCCATGGCGTCAGCTTCGGCTGCGGTGGCCGCGTTCGCCTTGGCCTTGCGGGACAGGACGATCGCGCCGACCAGGGCGGCGAGGAGGAGGACGGAGAGGGCCTCGAAGGGGAGGACCCAGTTCTGAAAGAGGCTCGCGCCGGTGACGGCGGTGGAGCCGGCGGCGGCGCCGTCCAGGTCGATCCAGGTGGTGCGGAAGGCGTCGACGACGACCCAGACCAGGGCGGCGGCCGAGGCGACGGCGACGGCGAGCGCGGCCCAGCGGTTGCCGGAGTCGGCGTCCGGGGAGCGGCCGATGGGGGCCCTGGTGAGCATCAGACCGAAGAGAAGGAGGACGACGACGGAACCGACGTAGATGAGGACCTGTACCCAGGCGATGAACTCGGCCGTGAGGAGGAGGTATTCGACGGCGAGGCCGCCGAGGGCCACCACCAGCCACAGGGCGGCGTGCACCAGCTGACGGGTGGTGACGGTGACGAGTGCGGCGCCGAAGGTGACCAGGCCGACGAGGAGGAAGGTGATCTCGACGCCGGTCGGGGAGAGGAAGCCGTGCGGCTCGGTGGCGGCGGCAGCTGTCGCCGCTGCGGAGGCGAGGGTCACGACTCTCCTCCCTGCTCCTGCGGATCGGTTCGCTCGGTGGGGGCGGTGGAAGCCGTCGGCGTGGACTCGGCCGCTGCCAGTTTCTCGGCGGTTTTGCGGGCCGTGGCGCTTTCCTTCGGCTCCTCGGCGGCGGGGTCGAGGGCGGGTGGGGGCGGGACCGTCCACATCCACTCACGGAGCTTGTCGCGTTCGTGGGTGAGTTCGTGGATGTCGGTCTCGGCGTACTCGAACTCCGGGGACCAGAAGAGGGCGTCGAAGGGGCACACCTCGATGCAGATACCGCAGTACATGCAGAGGGAGAAGTCGATGGCGAAGCGGTCGAGGACGTTGCGGCTGCGCTCACGGCCGCCGGGGGCGGCGGGCGGGACCGTCTCCTTGTGGGAGTCGATGTAGATGCACCAGTCCGGGCACTCACGGGCGCACAGCATGCAGACCGTGCAGTTCTCCTCGAAGAGGCCGATGACTCCCCGGGTGCGGGGCGGGAGGTCGGGCTGTGCGTCCGGGTACTGCGCGGTGACGGTCTTCTTCGTCATCGTGCGAAGGGTGACGGCCAGGCCCTTGGCCAGGCCGATACCGGGGATACGGGGCCCGGTGGACGGGAGAGGCTCAGCCATGGTTACGAGATCACCACCTTCACGATGCCGGTGAGGGCGATCTGGGCGAGGGAGAGGGGGACGAGGACGGTCCAGGAGAGTTTCTGGAGCTGGTCCTCGCGCAGGCGCGGGTAGGTGACGCGCAGCCAGATGACGACGAAGGCCAGCACCGCTGCCTTCAGGAGGGTCCAGACCCAGCCCAGGCCGTCGGCGGCCCAGGGGCCGTGCCAGCCGCCCAGGAAGAGGACGGTGGTCAGGCCGCACAGGACGACGATTCCGGCGTACTCGGCGAGGAGAAAGAGGGCGAAACGGAGGCCGGTGTACTCGGTGTAGGCGCCGAAGATGATCTCCGAGTCGGCCACCGGCATGTCGAAGGGGGGCCGCTGGAGTTCAGCGAGGCCGGCCACGAAGAAGACGATCCCGCCGACGATCTGCCAGGGCAGCCACCACCACTCGAAGGCTTCGAGGATGCCGGGAATCGACACCGTTCCCGCCGCCATCGCGACCGAGGCTGCCGTGAGCAGCATCGGGAGTTCGTAGGCGAGGAGTTGGGCGGCGGTACGCAGGCTGCCGAGGAGGGAGAACTTGTTGGCCGACGCCCAGCCGGCCATGAGCGAGCCGAGGACGCCGACACCCATGACGGCGAGGACGAAGAAGATGCCCGCGTCGATGACCTCGCCGACGGCGCCCTCGCCCGGGCCGATCGGGATGGCGAGGAGGACGAGAAGGTACGGAAGGAGGGCGACGGCAGGGGCGAGCTGGAAGATACGGCGGTCCGCGCCCGCGGGCACGATGTCTTCCTTCTGCGCGAACTTCACGCCGTCGGCGACCAGTTGGGCCCAGCCGTGGAAGCCGCCGGCGTACATCGGGCCGAGGCGGCCCTGCATGTGGCCCATCACCTTGTGCTCGGTTTGACCGACGATCAGGGGAAAGGTGAGGAAGACGACGAAGACGATCAGGAGTCGCAGGGCGACGTCGAGCACGTCGTTCACTGCGAGCCTCCTGTGGGGTTGTCCGGGGTGGGGTTGTCCGGGGTGGGGTTGTCCGGGGTGGGGTTGT
>NZ_JAVFVX010000090.1:24819-31511 GCF_033441795.1 Streptomyces sp. ADMS
TTGTCCGGGGTGGGGTTGTCCGGGGTGGGGTTGTCCGGGGTGGGGTTGTCCGGGGCCGGGGGTTCGGTCGGCTCGGGGGCCTTCGGGGCGGGTTCGTCGAAGGCGGGGCGGGCGTGGTGCCAGGGGGCGTCCGGCGAGACCGGTGACGGCGAAGCGCGGGGTGCCGTGGGCGGTGACGGAGGCTCGGGGGCGGTTTCGTCGGTCGCTGCCTCAGCCTCCGTTCCCGCTGGTTGTGTCGGCTCCGCCGCCGGTGTCCGGGGGCGCTGCGACGCGGAGCCCTGGCTCGCGCTGCGTGCTCGGCGGGGTGCCGCCGGCGGGGTGGGCGGTGCCTCCGTGGGGGCGCCCTCCGTGGCCGGGGGCCGGTCTGCCGGGGACTGGCTTGCCGAGCCCTCCGAGGCCGTGCGGGTGCGGCGTACCGGGCGGTCGCCTGTCGCGCGGCCGGCGGCGGCGCGGGCGGAGCGGGTCGGGGCCGGCGGGAGCTGGCCCTTGAGGGGGCCCCAATCGTTGGGGTCGGGAACGCCCGGCGGGAGCATCTGACGGCGCTTCGGGCCCCCGTGCTCCGACTCCCCCGGTTCCTTCGCGCCCGGCCAGGCCTTGGCGACGCGGGCCGCGAGCACGAAGTCCTTGCGGAGGGGGTGGCCCTCGAAGGTCTCCGGGAGGAGGAGGTGGTCCAGGCCCGGGTGGCCCTCGAAACGTACGCCGAACATCTCGTGCGTCTCACGCTCGTGCCAGGCGGCGCCCGCGTAGACGTTCACCAGGGAGGGCAGTACGGGGGACTCGTGCGGAACTGTCGTCCGTACGAGGAGACGGCGGACCGGGGAGAGGGCGACCACGTGGGCCGCGACACGGAAACCCGTGCCCGGTTCGTCGACCGCGCTGAGCCAGTCGAAGTAGGTACAGGACAGGCGGTCGCGCGCTGTCTCCAGGGCGGCGGTCCAGGACGCCGGGGGTACGTCGACGGTCAGGACGTCGTACGACTCCTCGGCAGTGGCCTCCGTACCGAAGAGGTCCTCGGTGGGGGCGGGCAGCCAGCCGGTGGCCGTCATCTGTCCTCCCCGGCGGCCGGCGGTTGCACCAGAGGGCTCTGGAGCGCGGCCGGTGACGGGCGTGCCGTCGGTCCGGACGCGTACCGCTCGCTCAGGGACTCCCGGGCGATCTTCTCCTGGAGTTTGAGGATGCCCTGGAGCAGCGCCTCGGGGCGTGGCGGGCAGCCGGGGACGTACACGTCGACCGGGATGATCTGGTCGACGCCCTTGGTCACGGAGTACGAGTCCCAGTACGGGCCGCCGCAGTTGCTGCACGCGCCGAAGGAGATGACGTACTTCGGCTCGGGCATCTGTTCGTACAAGCGCCGTACCGCCGGGGCCATCTTGTCCGTGACCGTGCCCGAGACCACCATCAGGTCGGCCTGGCGCGGCCCGGGTGCGAAGGGGATCACGCCGAGGCGCATGAAGTCGTGGCGGGCCATGGACGCGGCGATGAACTCGATCGCACAGCAGGCGAGGCCGAAGTTGAAGACCCAGAGCGAGTAGCGGCGGCCCCAGTTCAGGACCACCTTCATCGGCTCGGGGGCCAGCCGGGCGAGGGCGCCCAGCCGCTTGGGCTCCGGCAGCAGCACGGGCACCGGCGCCGGCACAGGTTCCGGCGCATTCGTTTGTGGCGTCACGTCCATGTCAGGACGCCCTTCTTGTATGCGTACAGCAGGCCCACGGCCAGGAAGCCGAGGAAGATGAACATCTCGACGAGGGTGGTCGCGCCGTAGCCGTCGGCGGCGAAAACCGTCGCCCACGGAAACAGGAAGATCGAGTCGACGGCGAAGATGACGTACAGGAACGCGTAGACGTAGTAGCGGACCTGGGTGTGGGCCCAGCCCTCGCCGACGGGGTCGACACCGCACTCGTAGGTCATGAGTTTCTCGGGGGTCGGGACCACGGGGCGCAGCAGACGCCCGGCTCCGAAGGCGACCGCGACGAAGAGCACGCCGACGACGGCGAGCAGTCCGACGACGGAGTAGGACTGGAAGTACTCCGACGCTGCGATGTGCTCCGTCGTGGCTACGGCGGTCGGTACCGGCACGTCCGTCCCTCGTTCCCTGGCCTCGTGACGTCTCGCCCCTGGCGTTCGGCATCTGTACGGGGATCTGTCGGAGATCCGTACGCACGGGAGTCTAGGGCCTGCTAAAGAGACCGTAAGCAGCCCGTCACACATGGCTTGCACGACATCGTGGTCATGGTGGGGTTTTCCCCCCGGGGCGGCGGGCGGTCCGCCTCATGGCGCGGCGGCGCGGTGACGGGCAGGCTGGCGGGCATGACCGCACGTATCACCGCCACCAGCGCGGAAACCGAGGGCGATCGACTGCCCCCTGCCCGTTTCGCCCTCGAATCGCACACCTGGAAGGAGATCGCCCATCTCCTGGCCAACCTGCCGATGGCGTTGTTCGGTTTCGTGTACGTGGTGACCGTGGTGTCGACGGGGTTCTTCCTCGCGCTCACGGTGATCGGCTTCCCGCTGCTCGCCGGCGGGCTGATGGGCGCGCGCCAGTTCGGCCGGCTGGAGCGGGCGAGGGCGAGGGTGCTGCTCGGAGTGCACGTGGACGAGCCGAGTCCGCTGCCACTGGGCGACAGGCGGGGCGCCCGCGGCCAGGAGCTCGGGTTCTTCGGACAGTTGATGCTGGCGCTGAAGGACCCGGTCGGCTGGCGCACCATCCTGTACGACTTCATACGGCTGCCCTGGGCCGTCCTCACCTTCAGCGTCGTGCTCGTGTCGTTGTTCGTGCTGTGGCCGGTTCTGCCGTTCCTGTCGCGGGCGCTCACGAACGTGGACCGGGCGATGGTGCGCGGGCTGCTGTCGCCCTCCGACGAACTGGAACGCCGTATCGCCGAACTGGAGTCCGACCGGGGGGTCGTGGTCGACACCGCCGCGGCTGATCTGCGGCGTATCGAGCGCGATCTGCACGACGGGGCGCAGGCCCGGCTCGTGAACCTCGCGATGGGGCTCGGGCTGGCCAAGGAGAAGCTCCTGGAGGGGCAGGCCGACGAGCACGTGGCGGCGATGGTCGAGGAGGCGCACGGCGAGGTGAAGCTCGCGCTTCAGGAACTGCGGGATCTGGCTCGCGGGATCCATCCGGCCGTGCTGACCGACCGCGGGCTGGACGCGGCGCTGTCCTCGGTGGCCTCGCGGTGCACCGTGCCGGTGCAGGTGACCGCCGATCTGCCGGCCAGGCCGGCCGCCGCCATCGAGGGCATCGCCTACTTCACGGTCTCCGAGCTGCTCCAGAACATCAGCAAGCACAGCGGGGCGCGGAACGCCTCCGTCGACGTGTGGCGCACCGAGGACCGGCTGCTGATCCAGGTCTGGGACGACGGGCGTGGCGGGGCGCGGCTCGACGGCGGTACGGGGATGGCTGGGCTGGCGGACCGGCTGGGCGCGGTGGACGGGCTGTTCGTCATCGAGTCGCCCGAGGGCGGGCCTACGACGGCCACGGCCGAACTGCCCTGGCGGGCGCGGGTCGAGCAGTAGAACCCGGCCCAGCCACAGAGACAGGACCGGACCGCACCGGCCCCAACCGGACCGGCCGCACCGTCAGTAGGACCGGGCCCAGCCGGACCTCCCCGACGGGCGCGGGTCGAGCAGTAGAACCCCGCCCAGCCACAGAGACAGGACCAAACCGCACCGGCCCCAACCGGACCGGCCGCACCGTCAGTAGGACCGGGCCCAGCCATAGGACGAAGTCCGGGCCCTGTTGGCCCGTCCCTGGCCAGCCGGGCTGTCTTGGCGGGGGGCCTTTCCGCAGGCCCCTCTTGGGGCCCTTTCCGGAAGGGGCCCTTTCCGCAGGCCTCCTCCGCGGGCCCAGGTAGGGAAAACCCCCGAGGGAAGACGCCTACGTGCTCCATGGTCCGCGGGAGACGGCGCGAGCAGGCTGGTGGCAGGCAAGTAGACGAACTGACGAGCCGACTAGTGGAACGGACTGGGGCGATGGCCATGGAGTACGGACAGGGGTACGGGCAGCGGGGCGGGCCCGGGGCCGGATTCCACGGGACGGCCGGCAGGGGCGCCGGGGGATCCGACCAGGGGCGGCGGTATCGGTTGCCGGCCGCGTTGCGGGCGCCCGTCGAGGCGCGCAGCCTGCGTGAGTTCGGTTATGTGCTGCTGAGTCTGCCGGTCAGCATGCTGGTGTTCTCGTACGCCGTCACCTTGGCCGTCACCGGCTCGGCTCTCCTCGTCACCTTCCTCGGGATTCCGGTGCTGGCCGTGGGTCTGGCGGGGTGCCGGGGGTTCGGTGTGCTGGAGCGGAAGATGGCGCGCGGGCTGCTCGGGGTCGACGTGGCCGAGCCGGAACCGGTGCGGGCGCGGAAGTCCGGGGCTGCGGCCTGGATGGGGGCCGTGCTCAAGAGCGGCACCTCGTGGCGGCATCTGCTGTATTCGGTGCTGCATCTGCCGTGGGCGGTGTTCTCGTTCCTGGTCGCGGTGATCTTCTGGGTGTACGGGTGGGCGCTGCTCACGTACCCGCTGTGGTTCTGGCTCTTCCCGATGTACGGCGGCCAGGACGGCCTCCAGCTGTACGGCGACGAAACCCACCGGATCTACCTCGACAACCCGTTCGAGATCACCGTGACCGCGCTGGTCGGGCTGTTGTTCACCATGGCCACGCCCTGGATCGTGCGGGCGCTGACCCTGGTGGACCGGGTGATGGTGCAGGGGCTGCTCGGGCCGTCGCGGCTGGCGACGCGGGTCGTCGAACTGGAGTCCGACCGGGGGGTCGTCGTCGACACCGCCGCGGCTGATCTGCGGCGTATCGAGCGGGATCTGCATGACGGGGCACAGGCGCGGCTGGTTGCCCTGGCCATGGATCTGGGGCTCGCGAGGGAGAAGCTCACGGAGGATCCGCAGGCTGCGGCGCGGATGGTGGACGAGGCGCACGGTGAGGTGAAGACGGCGTTGCAGGAGCTGCGGGATCTGGCGCGCGGGATCCATCCGGCGGTGCTGACGGACCGGGGGCTGGATGCGGCGCTGTCCGCGGTGGCTTCACGGTGCGCGGTGCCGGTGCAGGTGGAGGTGGATCTGGTGGAGCGGCCGGCTGCCGCGATCGAGGGGATCGCGTATTTCACGGTGTCGGAGCTGCTGCAGAACGTGAGCAAGCATGCGCGGGCGACGGGGGCGTCGGTGGATGTGTGGCGGGTGGAGAAGCGGTTGATGCTGCAGGTGGCGGATGACGGGGTGGGGGGTGCCGATGTGGGTGAGGGGTCCGGGTTGGCGGGGCTGGCGGGGCGGCTCGACGCGGTGGACGGGATTTTGGTGGTGGATTCTCCGGTGGGGGGGCCGACTCGGGTTACTGCCGAGTTGCCCTGGCGGGGGTGAGAGTGGCGGGGTGGGCGGGTTTCCCGCCCCCGCCGCCCCCGCCGCCCCCGCCCGTCCCATCCCGTACCTGGGGACTCCGCCCCCAGACCCCCTACGGCCCTGAACGGGCCTCGCCCTCCAACTCCCCCAGACGGGGGTACCCCCGACGGGCTGCGAAGCCTGGATGGCGGGCTGAGTGACCTGGACCTGAGTGATGAGAGGCGGCACTGGAGGACGGTCGCTCGGGCTCACGTGCGAAACCCCGGTGGGGGCATCCGAATACTGGGATGCTGGAGCCTGGAGTTCGGACGGGTGGGGAGCCAGGAATCGTGGAGGACAAGGTGCGGGTGGTCATCGCCGAGGATTCAGTGCTGCTGAGAGAGGGCCTGACCCGGTTGTTGACCGACCGCGGGCACGACGTCGTCGCCGGCGTGGGCGACGGGGTCGCGCTGATCAAGACCATTACCGAACTCGCCGCGCAGGACGAGCTCCCTGACGTCGTCGTCGCGGATGTGCGGATGCCGCCCACCCATACCGACGAAGGGGTCCGGGCCGCCGTACAGCTGCGGAAATCGCATCCGGCGCTCGGTGTGCTCGTCCTGTCTCAGTACGTCGAGGAGCGGTATGCGACCGAGTTGCTCGCCGGGTCCAGCCGTGGCGTGGGGTATCTGCTGAAGGACCGGGTCGCCGAGGTGCGGGAGTTCGTGGACGCGGTGGTGCGGGTTGCCCAGGGGGGTACCGCTCTCGATCCGGAGGTTGTGGCTCAGTTGCTGGGCCGCAGCCGTAAGCAGGACGTGCTCGCCGGGCTCACCCCCAGGGAGCGCGAGGTGCTGGGGCTCATGGCCGAGGGGCGGACCAATTCGGCCGTCGCACGGCAGCTCGTCGTGAGTGACGGCGCCGTCGAGAAGCACGTCAGCAACATCTTCCTCAAACTGGGACTCTCCCCCAGCGACGGCGATCACCGGCGCGTTCTGGCCGTTCTGACGTATCTCAACTCCTGAGAACCTGACACCCTGTCACCGCCAGGAAGCAGGAAAGCGTGATAAGTCCGGGCGTCGAACCATCTCAAAATGGTGTCCATCATGCGATCGGTCCAGGGAAGGGGACCCTTACCGACGTACTGTTGATCCTGGGAGGGTCCGCGGGAGGACCGCTCCCAGGCCGCCGCCTCGAAGGAGGTCCAGTTCAGTGACCAGCCAGGTCAGCAGTCCAGCGGACAGTTCAGCGGAGAAGGCCGGCTCAGACGTCGGAGCCGTCGTGGGAGAGCAGCGCAACCCGCCGGGCGTGAAGGACGTACGCCGTCTCGATCGGGTGATCATCCGGTTCGCGGGGGATTCGGGTGATGGTATGCAGTT
>NZ_JAVFVX010000091.1:0-31477 GCF_033441795.1 Streptomyces sp. ADMS
TGATGGCACGGCCCGTTCATCAGGGCCGAAGCGGGGGCCTGGGGGCGGTATCCCCCGGCGAGGCCCGCACCAGCACCGGCAAGCACTCCACCCCGACCACTAAGCTGCCCCGCGTACGTGAGCGGGTTCTGGGCGGCGGGCAGGGCCGAGGGCACCACCGCGTCGAGCAGGGGCGCTCCGTGCAGGCCGACGACGCCGGTGGCCGCCCGGGCGGCCACCGGCCGGCCCACCGACTTCTGGACGATCGGCAGCAGCACGTGACCCCGCTCGCAGCCGTGCAGCGGCAGGGCGCTGCCGCACAGGGAGAGACCGAGGGCGAGCAGGACCGTGGGGACGGACATGGCGCCGATCAGGGTCTGCGGATGCATGACACGGGTGGGCGATGAATTACGTGTGCCGGTCCGGTCTACCGATCGTGGACGCCATGACACCCGCTGTACTCGTGCTGGTCGGTCCCGTCACCCGGAACGAGGTGCCGAGGCTGTGCGAGGCCGTGCGTGTGCTGCTGGGGGCCGCTGGTGGCGGAGTGGTGGTGTGCGATGTGGCGGGGCTGGGGCCGCCGGGGCTGGGTACGGTGGAGCTGCTGGCCCGGCTCCAGCTCACGGCTCGCCGGGCCGGAGGCGGGATACGCCTCCGGGACCCCTCGCCCGCCCTACTCACCTTCCTGGATCTGGTCGGCCTTCGCTTCGGCATCGAGGGGCAGCGAGAGAGGGAGACCGAACAGCGGGAACCAGCGCTTGGTGTCGAGGAAGCAGTGGAACCCGGTGATCCGGCCGTCTGAGATCTCCAGTACCTGGACCGCCCAGGGGGAGAAGCCGCCCGTCTCCTCGTCCGGTTTGTACTGGGCGAAGCCCGGCAGCCCGTTGACGGCGACCGGTACGAGGTGCGAGCCCGCGCAGGGGGCGCCGAGCGTCGTCATGAAGCCCGTGATGTCCTCCGGCCCGGTCAGCCACAGGTCGAACGGCGGCATCGTCATGACGGCGTCCTCGTGCAACAGCGCGGTGAGCGCCGTCATGTCGTATCCCTCGAACGCGGCGACGTAGCGTTCGAGCAGTTTCTGCTGCTCTTCGTCGAGAGGGTCGGAGACGGTGGCGTCGGCGCCGGCACGGTCGCGCTCGGCGAGTGTGGCCCGGGCCCGCTGCAGGGCGCTGTTGACGGACGCGACCGAGGTGTCGAGAAGCTCGGCGACCTCGCTCGCCTTCCAGGCCAGCACCTCGCGGAGGATCAGCACGGCCCTTTGTTTCGCGGGGAGTTGCTGCAGGGCGGCCATGAAGGCGAGCCGCACGGACTCCTTGGCCACGGCGGCCTCCGCCGGGTCCTCGACCGTGGGCAGCACGCGGGCGTCCGGCATCGGCTCCAGCCAGGCGTTGTCGGGGCGGGTGGACAGGGCGGCCCGGGCGAGGGGGGCGGAGTCGGTGAGGTCCATGGGGCGGGCGCGTTTGCTGCCTGCGGTCAGCATGTCCAGGCAGACGTTCGTGGCGATGCGGTACAGCCACGAGCGGAGGCTGGAGCGTCCTTCGAACTTCCCGTGACTCCGCCAGGCGCGGACCATGGTGTCCTGCACGGCGTCCTCGGCCTCGAAGGAAAAGCCGAGCATGCGGTAGCAGTACCCGGTCAGTTCGACGCGGTGCTGTTCCAGTTTCACGTCGAGATCTGTCGCAGTAGCCGTACTGTCACCCATCGCCAACCCACCCCATGGCTGTCTTCGTCGCCTCATCGCGACCCAACACGATGAAAGCTAGCGCAGCCCACTGACAACGGCTCGTGGAGCGGGAAAAGGTGCAGGTGAGAAGGTTTTCTCGCCCCCGCCACCCCTACCCGTCCCATCCCTGGGGGCTACGCCCCCGGACCCCCGCGACGCCCCTCAACGGGCCTTGTCCTCAAACGCCGGACGGGCTGAAACACCCGGAACTGGGCCGGGCTGAAGGAGCGGCGGGGGTGGGTGGACGGGTGAGCGGGTGGGAAACACGGCTTGGGCTGCAGCAGCGTTGCCCTCTGTCGCCCGAACCCCGGGGGGTCATGCCACGCGAAGACTCCGCGCCGCCCGAGACCCCATCACCGTGATCCCCACAACCCCGAGCACCGCCAGCAATCCCAACGCCACCGTCCCCGACCAGCCCCCGGCGTGGAACGCCACCGCCCCCAACGTACTGCCGGCGCTGGAGCCGACGTAGTACGCCGACTGATACAGAGCCGACGCCTGCGCCCGCCCCTCCTTCGCCGTGTGGCTCACCGCCGACGACGCCACCGCGTGCCCCGCGAAGAACCCCGCCGTGATCAGCACCAGGCCCAGCAGAACCAGCGCCAGGGCGTCCGACAGAGACAGCAGCAGCCCCGTCGTCGTCGTACCGCCGGCCAGGTACAGCGCACCTCGCCGCCCCAGGCGGGCCACCAGCTTCCCCGCCGTCGACGCCGACACCGTACCCACCAGATACACCAGGAACACCGAGCCGACGATGCCTTGCGGCAGGCCGAACGGCGCCTCCGTCAGGCGGTAGCCGATCACCGTGTAGACCGCGCCGAACACCGTCATGAACAGCGCGCCGATCGCGTACAGACGCCGCAGCAACGGGTTCGCCAGGTGCGTACGGACCGCACGCGCCAGGACCCGGGGGCGCAGCGAGCCCGTCCGGAAGTGCTTCGGCGCGGGCAGCAGCAGCCGGAAGGCCACCGCGCAGCCCACCGCGACCACACCGATCACGGCCACCGCGACCCGCCAGCCCCACTCCTGCGCGACCCAGCCCGTGATGACCCGGCCGCTCATCCCGCCCACGCTGTTGCCGGCCACGAACAGACCGATCGCCGTGATCAGCGCCTTCGGCCGGACCTCCTCTGCCAGATACGCCGTCGCCGACGCCGGCAGCCCCGCCAGCGCGGCGCCCTGCACCGCCCGCAGCGCGATCAGCGCGCCCAGCGACGGGGCGAAGGGGACCAGCAGTCCGACCGTCACCGCCACGGCCAGCGACGCCGTCATCACCGTACGCCGCCCGAACCGTTCCGACAGCGCGCTCATCGGGAGGACGAACAGGGCCAGCGCACCGGTGGCCGCCGACACCGTCCAGCTCGCGTCGCTCGCCGTCACCGCGAAGTCGCCGGAGATCAGTGGCAGCAGTGCCTGTGTGGAGTAGAGGAGGGCGAAGGTCGCGACGCCCGCGAGGAAGAGCGCGAGGCTCATCCGCCGGTAGCCGGGCCCGCCCGGGGCCATCCGGGAGTCGGCAACGGGAAGGGAGGGGGAGGCGGCGACCACTGTCGTGGACGCCACGGTACTGGCAGCAGGCATGTCTCGAAGTTACGTACGCCCCCGTTCATCCGTCCAATGCACGGAAACCCCATAATCGTTCCCATGGTGCATCAGCAGAGGTCAGCCGCACGCCTGTCACCGTCCGGTGACACAGAAGACATCGTCACCGCCCTCGCCCCACGTCTGTCCTACTTCGCCGGAGTGGCCCGCACGGAGCACGTCACCCGCGCCGCCCAGGAGATGCAGGTCCCGCAGTCGACGCTCTCCCGGGCGATGGTCCGCCTCGAACAGGACCTGGGCGTCGACCTGTTCGCGCGCAGGGGACGGAGTGTCTCCCTGACCCCCGCAGGCCGTACGTTCCTCGCCTCCGTGGAACGGGCCCTCGCCGAGATCGAGCGGGCCGCCGACGAGGTACGTGCCGACGCCGACCCCGCCACCGGCAAGGTCGCCTTCGGCTTCCTGCACACCATGGGCGCCGAGACCGTACCCGGCCTGCTGCACGCCTTTCGCGCGGACCATCCCCGCGTCCGTTTCACCCTCGTACAGAACTACGGCGAGGCCATGATCGAACGCCTGCGCTCCGGCGAACTGGACCTCTGCCTCACCTCGCCCGTCCCCGACGCCCCCGACCTGGTCGCCCGCCGCCTGGACGAACAGAAACTCCGCCTGGTGGTCCCCGCCGACCACCGCCTCGCCACCCGCAGACGAGTCCGCCTGGCAGAGGCGGCCGAGGAGACCTTCGTCACCCTGGAGCCCGGCTACGGCCTGCGCCGCATCACCGACGACCTGTGCGGCCAGGCCGGCTTCCGCCCCCGAATCGCCTTCGAGGGAGAGGAGGCGGAGACACTGCGGGGCCTGGTGGCGGCAGGTCTGGGGGTGGCTCTCCTTCCGCCTCCGGCCGTCCCTCGCCCAGGAGTGGCAGAACTGACGGTTACTGCCCCACGTGCGGCACGCGAGATCGGCGTGGCCTGGCTGGACGGCCATCCCGACACCCCGCCGGTGGCAGCGTTCAAGAAGTTCCTGCTCTCGAGGAGGGGCAACCTGCTCCCGGCGTGAGGACGGGCGGGCCTGCCTTCAGAGGCGCGGGGAACTCCGTGACAAGTCCCCACTCACCCGCACCCCGCACACAACCGGTCCGCCCCCCTACCTCCGCAATGACCGCCCGAACCCCGCGGCCAACGGCATCCGCAGCCCCAACGGCGGCGGAGCCATCAGCGCATCCTCGACAGGCCGGGAAAACGCCCGCCCGAACAACGCCCCCATCACGAAGTTCTCCACCAGCGCGTGCACTTCCTGCCGGTACTGGTGCAACCCGTGCCCGTCCGAATGCACTTCGAACCGGCAGATGTCCCGG
Organism: Streptomyces sp. ADMS; assembly: GCF_033441795.1. Lineage (NCBI taxonomy): Bacteria > Bacillati > Actinomycetota > Actinomycetes > Kitasatosporales > Streptomycetaceae > Streptomyces > Streptomyces sp. ADMS. Next base: position 4,596 of record NZ_JAVFVX010000091.1, read on the forward strand.
TTCGCCTTCTTCACCCGCGCCGCGAATCTGAACGACAGTTCGGGATCGGTCCGTTCGTCGTTGGTGCCGTGCACGATCAGCACCCGCCGCCCGCTCAGCTGCCGCACCGGTTCCGGCGGTGCGGCCACATCGTCCGCGGGCAGCCAAGGGGCCAGCGCCAGTACGGAGTTGACGGCCTCGTGATCCGCCGCGCGCAGCGCCGCCCGGCCGCCCATGCCGACGCCGGCGAGACACACGGAGACGTCGCCGTACCGCCGTACGATCTCGTCGGTGGCCCATCGGGCGTCGTGCGCCAGCTGTGCCTCGTTGCCGTTCCAGCCGCGGTAGCGGTAGTGGACGACGTGCACGGCGAGTCCGTCCGCGCGGCCCGCGCGGGCGAGCCGACGGCCCAACGCCCTTACGGATGCGGCCGCCAGCACGGCCGACGGCCTGCGGGTCGAGACCTCGTCGCCGCCGGGCAGCAGCAGAACCGCGCCGCTGACCGACGTCGGTTCCGGGCCCAGTACCTTCCCCAGCCGGGCCTGCCGTACCGGCGTCACTTGGTGTGCCATGTCAGAACAGTGTCAGAAGCATCGGTGTACGCGACCTGTCCTCGCGGTCACCGTTACGTATCGGCGGAAACGTACAGGCGGGGAAAGGGGCACAAGGCAGGTGATCTACGCGCGTAGGAGTTAGAGTGCGGAAATGACGAGCCAGAGTGATCGGACGACGAGTCAGAAGACCGGCCGGAGTGTGACCGCGAGCGCGAGCGCTGTCACGAGCCCTGGGCCCAGCCCCACCCCGGACCAGATCCTCCGCGCCCCCAAGGTCCTCCTCCACGACCACCTCGACGGCGGCCTGCGCCCCGGCACGATCGTCGACCTGGCCCGCGACACGGGCTACACCCAGCTCCCGCAGACCGATCCCGACAAGCTCGGCGCCTGGTTCCGCGACGCCGCGGACTCCGGTTCCCTGGAACGGTACCTGGAGACCTTCGCCCACACCTGCGCCGTCATGCAGACCCGCGACGCCCTCGTCCGGGTCGCCGCCGAGTGCGCCGAGGACCTCGCCGAGGACGGTGTCGTCTACGCCGAGGTGCGGTACGCCCCCGAGCAGCACCTCGAAGGCGGGCTCACCCTCGAAGAGGTCGTCGAGGCCGTCAACGAGGGCTTCCGGGAAGGTGAGCGGCGGGCCCGGGAGAACGGCCACCGGATCCGGGTCGGCGCCCTGCTCACCGCGATGCGGCACGCCGCCCGTTCCCTTGAGATCGCCGAACTGGCGAACCGGTACCGCGACCTGGGCGTCGTCGGCTTCGACATCGCCGGTGCCGAGGCCGGCTTCCCGCCCACCCGGCACCTCGACGCGTTCGAGTACCTCAAGCGCGAGAACAATCACTTCACCATCCACGCCGGCGAGGCCTTCGGGCTCCCCTCCATCTGGCAGGCGCTCCAGTGGTGCGGCGCCGACCGGCTCGGCCACGGTGTGCGCATCATCGACGACATCGAGGTTCTGGATGACGGCTCGGTGAAACTCGGACGCCTGGCCTCCTATGTGCGCGACAAGCGCATCCCCCTCGAACTGTGTCCCAGCTCCAACCTCCAGACGGGCGCCGCAGCCTCCTATGCCGAGCACCCCATCGGGCTGCTGCGCAGGCTTCACTTCCGCGCGACCGTCAATACCGACAACAGGTTGATGTCGGGCACCGGAATGAGCCGGGAATTCGAGCACCTTGTCGAGGCGTTCGGTTATACGCTCGACGACCTGCAATGGTTCTCGGTCAATGCTATGAAGTCAGCATTCATTCCTTTCGATGAACGACTGTCGATGATCAATGACGTCATCAAGCCCGGATACGCCGAGCTGAAATCCGAATGGTTGTTCCGGCAAACCGCTTCCACCAGCGGTTCTGTCGAGGAGTAGGGTTGATCGACAACTCGGGAAAGCGGTCGGGCCGGTGTGGCTCGGCCGCTTTTCGATGTTTGCGGCGGGCGGCTTCCCATGTTTACGGTCGTGGACCGCTCACATCCCCGTCTCGCATTCAAGGACGCATTCACTATGAAGCAGTCTGCTGCCAAGACCCTCGGTGTCGCCGCACTCGGCGCCGCCTTCGCCGCGGCGGGTGCGGGTGCTGCCAACGCCGCCCCGGCCCTCCCCGCCCTCCCGGACTCCGCCGCGCTGGGCTCCGTGACCCAGACGCTGCCCGTGCAGAACGCGACGAAGGCCCTGCCGGGTGCCGCCGAGGCCGTGGCCCAGGGGCAGAGTGCGGTCGGCGCGGGCGTGGCCGCAGCCCAGCCTGCCGTCACGAAGGTGCTGGCCGAGGGCCCGACCGCGCCGGTCGCCGGTCTGCTCGGCGGCCTCCCGCTGCAGGGGCTGCCCACGAAGGGCCTCCCGGTGAACGGCATTCCGCTCGGCTGACCCACGCCGTGACTCGCGCCGATGGGGCGCACCCCTGTGCCGGGGGTGTGCCCCATCGGCGCGCAAGCGGTGTGTCCGGGTCTGTCGTCCGGGTCGGCTACCAGGCGGTACTGGCCTTGTCCCTGTACTTCTCGGACGGCATCAGGATCCACAGGGCTATGTAGAGCACGAACTGCGGTCCGGGCAGCAGACAGGAGAGCACGAAGATCACGCGCATCGTCGTCGTGGAGATGCCGAAGCGCCGTGCCAGCGCGGCACACACTCCGCCGATCATGCGGCCGTTGGTGGGGCGGGCCAGGGCGGTCATGGAGACTCCTCGTGAGTGCGGTGAGGGGTCCGGCTTGTCCGGTCGCCTCATCTGTACTCAACGTTACGGACACATAGGGGGCGAAGCATCCCTCTACGGGGCGATCCCGACCCTGGGAATCGTCGGGGTCCGACCCTGAGCCGCTTCGTCCGTGCGGATGGCCGCCCGGCGCCTGCGGTCGTCGCCCCTGCGGCGGAGCCTGGACCTGAGGGCCGGCACCACGGTGACATGCGCGACGGCCACGCCCACCGTGTTCAGGAGCAGCGAGTCGACGTCCACGACCTGACCGGGGACGCCGGTCTGCAGCAGCTCGATGCCGAGCGAGATCATCGCGCCCGCCATGACCGTACGGACCAGCGAGACGAGCGGGGAGACATCGAGCCGTCCGCCCGCCATCGGCAGCAGCACACCCAGCGGAGCCAGCAGTGCGAGCCCCTCAGCGATACGCCGGGCCGCCTCCTGCCAGCCGAGGGCCAGATCGGCCCGGAGGCCCGCGAAGGGACGCAGGTTGGTGGGCGGCTGCCACGGGACGTCGAGCGGACGCAGCGTGATCCAGGCGACGAGCGCGAGATGGGCGACGAGGAGGACACCTCCCGCCGCACGGATGCGAATCGCGGCACTTTCGCCGCCCCAACCATGACGCTGCACGCCCCCCAAGACGCGGCGGTCGGCACGATCGGTTCCGGGTTGCCCCCGTACAGGGGAGTGAGGCATGTGCCACACGGGGGTCGGCCTGCCTCCCAGGCATGTCCGCCGGGCCGGTCCGTCAAGCGGACCGGGTGAAGTCGGGCGCGGTATCGAGCCCCTCAGGGGCGTCGGGCCGTGTCGATGGGCGGCTCCGCCGCGTGGGCGCGACCAGCCCCCACCGGCCCGCGGCAGGAGGACCGCACGTCCGGCGGAGCGCTCAGGTGCCGTCCGCTGCCGACGACGGCACCTGTGCCCCCGGCCGGGAGCGGACCTCGGGGGTGCACGCGTACCGGCGCGGCGGGTCGGTGTCCGGGCCGCCCAGGACGACGTAGCCGTCTCCCTCGGCGGCGGCCGAGTCGGAGAGGGTGCAGACGATCTGGGCGAGGGCGTACGACGTGAGGTCCTCCGGGGACGTGCTCAGGCGGAGGGCGTCGTCGGGATCCCCCGGACCCGGGCCGCTGACGCTCATTGCGCCGCGTACGTCCGTCGTGTAGCCGGCCTCGGTCTCGCTCGCCGTCGGAGTCTCCGTCAGCTCGTCCAGCAGCCCCTGGGCCACCAGGACGCGCCGCTCCGCCTCCGCCGTACCGTCCGGGATGCGCACGGCCCGGTCGACGGTCACCAGCTGGGAGGCGCAGAGGAGGAAGACCTGGACCGGGACGCCGACGGACGTCCGCGTGGTGGCCTCCGATTCCGAGAGCCCGGAGAGGCCGGAGAGGGAGCACGGGACGCGGGAGGGAGCGGGCCCGAAGTCCGTCGGGACCTCGGTGGCGCGGATCCCGCAGCCGGCGAGCAGCACCACGAGCAGCGGCACGGCCAGCCAGCGGCGTACGCCTCCTGTGTCCCGTACGGTCCGCACGCTCCGTACGTGCGTCACGCGCCCTCCCCGTTGCGGTTCGCGCCGTTCGGCTCGGCCGGTGTCTCCGTCAGTGCCGACGGGTCCCTCGGCAGTCGCAGGGTGAACACCGCGCCGCCCTTCGGGGAGTTGGCGGCGGTGATCTCGCCGCCGTGGATGTGGGCGTTCTCCAGGGCGATGGACAGGCCCAGGCCGCTGCCCTCGGAGCGGGGGCGGGAGGCGCTCGCCTTGTAGAACCGGTCGAAGACGTGCGGCAGCACGTCCTCGGGGATACCCGGACCGTGGTCCTGCACCTCGATCAGCAGATCGGTATCGGTATCGGCATCGCCATCGGATGCGCGCACCGACACCCGTACCGGCGAGCCGCCGTGCTTGAGGGCGTTGCCGATGAGGTTGGCCAGGATGACGTCCAGCCGGCGGGGGTCGAGACGGGACATGATGCCGCGCTCGGCGTCCAGTTCGACCGCGTCCAGCCAGGCGCGGGCGTCGATGCAGGCCGTGATCTGGTCGGCGATGTCGACGTGGTCCAGGACCAGCCGGGCGGTGCCCGCGTCGAAGCGGGTGACCTCCATCAGGTTCTCCACCAGGGAGTTGAGCCGCCGCGTCTCGCTCACCACCAGCTTCACCGCCGGTTCGATCATCGGGTCGATGCTGCCGGTCTCCGCGTCCAGCTCCTCTTCCAGGATCTCCGTCACGGCGGTGATCGCGGTGAGCGGCGTACGCAGTTCGTGGGACATGTCCGCCACGAACCGCCGCGAGGCCTCGTCACGGGCGCTCATGTCGGCCACCCGCGTCTCCAGCGCCTCCGCCGTGTGGTTGAACGTCCGGGCGAGGTCGGCCAGTTCGTCCGTGCCCGACACCCGCAGCCGGGTGTCCAGCTTCCCCTCGCCGAGCCGCCGGGCCGCGATACCGAGGCGCTGTACCGGCTTCAGCACGGTCGTCGCGGCGGCCTGCGCGAGCAGCGCCGAGCCGATCAGCGCGAGGCCGGTGGCGATGCCCAGCGACCAGGCCAGCGAGCTGAGGTCCTTCTCCTCGGGCTCCAGCGACTTCAGCATGTAGCCGGCCGGGCCGCCGCCGATCACCTTCGTGCCCGCGACCAGGTACGGCTTGTCGCCGTCTATGATCCGCTGCCAGTAAAGGTGGTACGGGTACTTGTTGTTCGAGGTGATCGGCTGCTGCCTGCCGACCGCCGTACGCAGCGACTCGGGCACGTCCGCCAGGGAGAAGGTGTCCAGCGCCCCGGAGTTGCCGACGACCGTCCGCCCGCTGTCGTCCTCGGCGACCAGCAGCACACTGAACCGCTGGCTGCTGGCGGCCATCTGGACCGCCGTGTGCTGGAGTTCGTCCTGCGTGGGGTGGGCCGGGAGCACGCCCGCGCGGTTCTGCATCTCCTGCCGGAAGCCGCGCAGCACCGCGTCCTGCGTACGCGTGAGCACGGCCTCGCGGTTGAGCCAGTACGCGATCCCGGACGCCGACACGGCCGCCGTCAGCGCCACCAGCCCGAAGACCACGACCAGTCGCAGCCGCAGGCTGGTGAAGCGCAGCCCGGAAAGTATCGCCTTGCGCGCCGAGGCCCAGCCACGGAGCTTGTCCTGCGGTTTCGTCACTGAGGCGAGTCCAGCCGGTAGCCGACCCCACGGACGGTACGGATCAACGTCGGCGACGACGGCACGTCCTCGACCTTGGCGCGCAGCCGCTGAACACACGCGTCCACCAGCCGGGAGTCGCCCAGGTAGTCGTGCTCCCAGACCAGACGCAGCAACTGCTGCCGGGACAGCGCCTGACCGGGCCGCCTGCTCAGCTCCAGAAGCAGCCGGAGCTCGGTGGGCGTCAGCTGCAGATCCTCGCCGTTCTTCGTCACGGTCATCGCCGAACGGTCGATGACCAGCGAACCGAAGGTCGCCGAGTCGTTCGACTCGCGCTCCCCGCGCCGCAGGACGGCCCGGATACGGGCGTCGAGCACCCGCCCCTGCACGGGTTTGACGACATAGTCGTCGGCGCCGGACTCCAGCCCGACGACCACGTCGATGTCGTCGCTGCGCGCGGTGAGCAGAATGATCGGCAGCTGGTCGGTGCGCCTGATGCGCCGGCACACCTCGAAACCGTCGATGCCGGGCAGCATCACGTCCAGCACGATCAGATCCGGCCGCTGCTCACGCAGCAGTTTCAGACCGTCCTCACCGGTGGCAGCGGTGGCAACCCGGTGGCCCTGGCGCGTCAAAGACAGCTCCAGGGCCGTACGGATGGCGTCGTCGTCCTCGATCAGCAACAGGGAAGGCACGGATGCATTCTGGCCCATGGCCGGGCCGGGCTGCGACTGCCAGGTGATTGTCGGGTGATTTCGGGGTGCCCGCGGGTGTCTACCGCGCCTCGCTGTGACCCCGCTGTGCCATTCCCGTGCTGTTCCTGCGAAGGGGCCCTGTTGCACGCCTGTGACAGTCGGCGGACACCGTCATGAAGTGGCTTGGGCAAGCTTCTCGGCACAGGCAAGGAAGCACCACGAACCGAGCCGAACACCGGGAAGTCCACGACGGGGGGCGCGAGATGAGCACGCTGCACAGCACAAGCGCGAACGCAGTGATCACGCGTCTGCACGACGTCACCCGGGTCGCGGAGAAGTCCGGTGCCGATGGGGGTCCCTCCCGCGCGAGTGGGTTCGAGCGTGGGGGAGGGCGGGGGTGCGTTCGCGGCACCGGGCGTCAGCACACGACGTACATGTCGGTGGTTGACGCACACACGGGGGGAAGCGGCAGCAGTGCCACGGGGGGCACGGGGGCCGCGTACAGGGAGACCACGGGGGAGCGTCGTTCGCTGAGCGAGGCGGAGTTCACCGCCTACGTCCAGGAGCGCCGCGCCTCCCTGTACGCGACCGCCTACCACCTCACCGGTGACCGCTTCGAGGCCGAGGACCTGCTCCAGAGCGCGCTGTTCTCGACGTACCGCGCCTGGGACCGGATCAGTGACAAGGCCGCGGTCGGGGGCTACCTCCGCCGCACGATGACCAACCTGCACATCAGCGCGTGGCGCCGCCGCAAGCTGAACGAGTACCCGACCGAGGAACTGCCGGAGACGGTCGGCGACACGGACGCGATGCGCGGCACGGAACTGCGCGCGGTCCTGTGGCAGGCGCTCGCCCGGCTGCCCGAACTCCAGCGGACGATGCTGGTCCTTCGTTACTACGAGGGCCGCACGGACCCGGAGATCGCGGAGATCCTCGACATCAGTGTCGGCACGGTGAAGTCCAGCATCTGGCGGTCGCTCCGCCGGCTGCGCGAGGACGAGGTCCTCAGCTTCGGCCGTGACGAGGAGGAGTCCTTCGGGGAGCTTGTCGCCTGAGGGTCTGGGGGAGCACCAAATGACGGGGGAGCGGTAAACGGGGGGAAGCACGGGGGAGCACCACCAGGGGGGGGACCACCGGGGTCGGGGGGCCGCGGGGGAGCACCAAAAAAAGCGGGGCTGGAGGGCCGGGGGGTCCATCCAGTCCCGCTTTTGCTTGCTCGTGCGACTGCAGCAGTACGGGGAATACGGGCTGTACGGGGAGATCAGGCCGCCGTGCTCGTCTGTGCCCGGCGGCCCGCCGCGGCGTCCGCCAGCCTGCCCATCGCCTCGTCCCGGTCGCACGCGTACGCGCCCAGGGCCGTCTGGCGGGCCACGATGGAACGCTCGGCGCGCATCAGCCGCCAGCCGCGGCGCACCAGGAACGGCACCGACTTGCGGCCCTCGCGCAGATCCCGCAGGAAGCGCCGGCGGAACGTCCTGACCGGGCCCCGGCTCAGACAGAGCGCGTCGGCGAGGACGCCCTCCTCGCGGCAGCGTTCGACGATCTCGGCGGCGAAGATGCCCTCCGCGATGAACAGCGGCGTCCGGCCGATCTCGACGCGCTCCTCGCCGGTGCGGGCGCTCAGGGAGATGTCGTACACCGGAACGTTAGTACGACCCGTGCGGCACAGTTCCGTGATCGCGGCGACCGCCGTGTCCGCGTCCCACGACTCCGGGTGGTCCCAGTCGATGTCGGTGCTTCCCAGGACCTGCGGCAGCGTCGGGTCGTCGCCCTCCTTGTAGAAGTCGTCGAGCCGCAGGACCGGGAGACCGGAACGGGCCGCGAGGAGGGACTTGCCGGAGCCTGAAGGGCCGCAGAGCAGCACGACTCGCGTGGGTATGGGCGGGTGGGAGGTCACGAGACACCAGTGTGAGGCATCGGGCGCCCACCTGCCCATACCCACGCGAGTCGGCTTGCGTCACACCTCAACTACCGTTCCTGTGGACTGAGCGGGAGTTGAGCCCGTCAGCCGTGCGCCCCGTCCGGTCTTGGGCGCACTGGTCCCCGGCGTACTCGACCCCGGGGTGGCGACACGCATCCTGTGCGTGGTCCGGGCCCGGGAGGCCGGTTCCCTGACGCCTGGCCAGGTGGGTACGGCCAGAGGCGACGGGGAGGCCCTGAACCATCCTCTGGTGGAGCAGCGGCCCGCTAACCCGAACGGTCCAGGGCACCGCAAGCCTGGAAGTCGACCATCACGCGATCGAGCTAATCCAGCCTCGTCCTCCCCGGCGAGCAGCTACTACCCTTCGTGTCGTCTTGATTACTCAACGCACCAGAAGGCGGCCACCAGTCATGGCACGACGCACGTCCACCCAGAACCAGACCGCCCAGCGCGCCCTGATCGCCCTCGCGGCCACCGGCGCGGCTCTGGGGGCGGGCGCCGCGACGGCCTCCGCCGCCGAGGGCGGCCCCGCGGTGGACGCCATTCGCATGAACCCCACGACCTCGCTGGGGCAGATCGACCCGCAGGGCGGCCTGGCGGCGCTCACCGGCACGGTCGGCTATGTCACGGGCCCGGTCCAGGGCCTCAAGCCCAACCCCCTCGCCGGTACGGGCGTCGACCCGCTCGACAACGGCGTGGGCACCCAGCTCGCCGACTTCCAGCCCCTGACCTCCCAGGCCCTGACCGGCCCGGTCGCGCAGGCGCAGTCCATCGGCAGCATCCCGGTGCTGGGGCAGGCAACGGGGCTGCTGGGCGGCTGAACACCCGCCCGTCGGCACCCGACGACAGAAGAGGGCCGCGCTCCCCGGACGGTGGGAGGCGCGGCCCTCCGGCTTCAGGGGCTCAGTACGAGGAACCCGACGCGCCCAGTGCACCCGTCGGGTGCCAGACCGTCTTCGTCTCCAGGAAGGCGGTCATGCGTTCGGTGCCCGGGGTGGCGGACCACTGCGCGTTGTCCACAGTCCGTGGACGGAGAACACGCTTGAGGTTGTCGGCCGCCGCGATCTCCAGCTCCTTCGCGAGGACCTCGTCCGCGCCCGCCAGGTCGATCGCGTTGACGTCCTGGTGCGCGGCCAGCGACGGGGTGATCTCCGCCGTACGGCCGGAGAGGATGTTGACGACTCCGCCCGGTACGTCCGAGGTGGCCAGCACCTCGCCGAGGGAGAGCGCGGGAAGCGGTGACTTCTCACTGGCGATCACGATCGCCGTGTTGCCGGTGGCGATCACCGGTGCGAGCACCGACACCAGGCCCAGGAACGACGACTCCTGGGGGGCGAGGACGACCACCACACCGGTCGGCTCGGGGGAGGAGAGGTTGAAGTACGGCCCCGCCACCGGGTTTCCGCCGCCGACGACCTGGGCGATCTTGTCGGTCCAGCCCGCGTACCAGACCCAGCGGTCGATCGCCGCGTCCACCTGGGCTGTGGCCTTCGGCTTCGACAGGCCCTCCGCCTCCGCGACCTCCCGGACGAACTGCTCCCTGCGGCCCTCCAGCATCTCGGCGACGCGGTAGAGGACCTGACCGCGGTTGTACGCCGTGGCCCCGGCCCAGCCGCCGAACGCCTTGCGCGCGGCGACGACCGCGTCACGGGCGTCCTTGCGGGAGGAGAGGGGCGCGTTCGCCAGCCAGTTGCCCTTTGCGTCGCTCACCTCGTACACCCGGCCGCTCTCGGAACGCGGGAACTTCCCGCCCACGTACAGCTTGTAGGTCTTGAAGACGGACAGACGTGCGTCCGGTCGTGTGTCGGGTCGTGCGTCAGACATCGAGGTACGCCTCCAGGCCGTGGCGACCGCCCTCGCGGCCGAAGCCCGACTCCTTGTAGCCGCCGAAGGGCGAGGTGGGGTCGAACTTGTTGAACGTGTTGGACCAGACGACGCCCGCACGAAGCTTGTTGGCCACGGCGAGGATCCGCGAACCCTTCTCCGTCCAGATGCCCGCCGACAGGCCGTACTGGGTGTTGTTGGCCTTGGCGACGGCCTCGTCCGGCGTACGGAAGGTGAGGACCGAGAGCACCGGGCCGAAGATCTCGTCGCGGGCGATGGTGTGCGCCTGGGTGACGTTCGTGAAGAGCGTCGGGGCGAACCAGTAGCCGGAGGACGGGAGTTCGCAGGCAGGGGACCAGCGCTCGGCGCCCTCCGCCTCGCCCGCCTCGACGAGCGAGGTGATGCGCGAGAGCTGCTCGGCGGAGTTGATCGCGCCGATGTCCGTGTTCTTGTCCAGCGGGTCGCCGAGGCGGAGGGTGGACAGACGGCGCTTGAGGGAGTCGAGCAACTCGTCCTGGACCGACTCCTGTACGAGGAGCCGGGAGCCCGCGCAGCAGACCTGGCCCTGGTTGAAGAAGATGCCGGTGACGATGCCCTCGACGGCCTGGTCGATGGGGGCGTCGTCGAAGACGATGTTGGCACCCTTGCCGCCCAGTTCGAGGGTGAGCTTCTTTCGGGTGCCGGCGACGGTGCGCGCGATCTCCTTGCCGACGGCCGTCGATCCGGTGAACGCGACCTTGTTGACGTCCGGGTGCGCGACGAGCGCGGCGCCCGTGTCGCCGTACCCGGGAAGGATGTTGACGACACCCTTGGGCAGGCCCGCCTGGCGGCAGATGTCCGCGAAGAAGAGGGCGGAGAGGGGGGTCGTCTCGGCGGGCTTCAGGACCACCGTGTTGCCGGTCGCCAGGGCCGGGGCGATCTTCCAGGCCAGCATCAGGAGCGGGAAGTTCCAGGGGATGACCTGGCCCGCGACGCCCAGCGGTTTCGGGTTCGCACCGAAGCCGGCGTGGTCGAGTTTGTCGGCCCAGCCCGCGTAGTAGAAGAAGTGGGCCGCCACCAGGGGGAGGTCCGCGTCGCGCGTCTCCTTGATGGGCTTGCCGTTGTCGAGGGTTTCCAGGACGGCCAGCTCGCGGGAGCGCTCCTGGATGATCCGGGCGATACGGAACAGGTACTTCGCGCGCTCGGCGCCGGGCAGCGCCGACCACTTCTCGAAGGCCTTGCGGGCGGCCTTCACCGCACGCTCGACGTCGGCCTCGCCCGCCTGGGCGACCTCGGAGAGGACCTCCTCGGTGGAGGGGGAGACCGTCTTGAAGACCCTGCCCTCGGCGGCTTCCACGAACTCGCCGTCGATGAACAGGCCGTAGGAGGGGGCGATGTCGACGACGGCGCGGGACTCGGGCGCCGGGGCGTACTCAAAAACGGATGCCATGGTGATCAGTCCACCGTCACGTAGTCGGGGCCGGAGTAGCGGCCGGTGGCCAGCTTCTGGCGCTGCATCAGCAGGTCGTTCAGCAGCGAGGAGGCGCCGAAGCGGAACCAGTGGTTGTCGAGCCAGTCCTCGCCCACGGTCTCGTTGACCACGACCAGGAACTTCACGGCGTCCTTGGTGGTACGGATGCCACCGGCCGGCTTCACGCCCACCTGGACGCCGGTCTGCGCGCGGAAGTCGCGTACGGCCTCCAGCATCAGGAGGGTGTTCGCGGGCGTCGCGTTGACGGCGACCTTGCCGGTGGACGTCTTGATGAAGTCGGCCCCGGCGATCATGCCGAGCCAGCTCGCGCGCCGGATGTTGTCGTACGTCGACAGCTCGCCGGTCTCGAAGATGACCTTGAGCCGGGCGGACGTCCCGCAGATCTCCTTCACGGCGACGATCTCCTCGTACACCTTCAGGTAGTGGCCCGCGAGGAACGCGCCGCGGTCGATGACCATGTCGATCTCGTCGGCACCGGCGTCGACGGCGTCACGCACGTCGGCCAGCTTCACGCCGACAGCGGCGCGGCCGGCGGGGAAGGCGGTGGCGACGGAGGCGACCTTGACGGTGGACCCGGCGACGGCTTCCTTCGCGACGGCCACCATGTCGGGGTAGACGCAGACCGCGGCCGTGGCGGGGGCCGTGCGGTCGGTCGGGTCGGGGCGGACCGCCTTGGCGCCGAGCGACCGGACCTTGCCGGGGGTGTCCGCGCCTTCCAGCGTCGTCAGGTCGACCATCGAGATGGCGAGGTCGATGGCGTACGCCTTCGCGGTCGTCTTGATGGAACGCGTGCCGAGGGAGGCGGCGCGCGCCTCCAGGCCGACCGCGTCGACGCCGGGCAGCCCGTGGAGGAAGCGGCGCAGCGTGCTGTCGGACGCGGTCACGTCCTTGAGCGGGAGTGCGGTTGATGCAGTGGTGGGCATGGTCACAAGCGGAGCATATCTACGCGCGTAGCGGCTGTACAGCCCCGGAGAAACAACCGGGAGTGGCCGTGGGAGGGGTTCGCCCCCGCCGCCCCTGCCCGTCCCATCCCCAGGGGCTCCACCCCTTCGACCCCGCTGGGGCTGCGCCCCAGACCCCCATCGGCCTGAACGGCCTCGTCCTCAATCGCCGGACGGGCTGGGGTGGCGGAAGCGGTCTTGTCGGTCGGTCGTGGGGCGGGCTGGAGCGCCGGAGCGGTCTCGTCCCTCGGTCGTGGGACGGGCTGGAGCGCCGGCACCGGCGGCGAACGTTGTCCGGGGCGTCGGGCAGAATCGGGGGCATGACGACCCCGGACCACCCGTCGCCCGCGCAGGGCCCTACGACACCCGAGTCTCCCGACCGGGCCTACCGGTCACCCTCCTCGATCGTGGCGGGCGTGCTGCTGCTCGGGCTCGCGGGCTGGCTCGGCGGTGACGCGCTGATCGTCGGACACGGGCGGACGCCGTGGCTGGCGCTCGCCACGCTGCTCTTCGCCGTACCGCTGGTGATCGCCTTCACGCTGCGGCCCGGCGTCTTCGCCAACGACCACCGGCTGCGCGTCCGCAACCCGTTCCGCGTCGTCGTGGTGCCCTGGGGGGCCGTCGCCGGGTTCCGGTCGAGCTTCTCGAACGAGGTCGTCGTCGAGTCGGGCGACAGGTACCAGCTCTACGCCGTGCCGGTGTCCCTGCGCGCCCGCAAGCGCGCCAACCGGGCCAAGATGCGCGAGGCCCGCGAGGCCGGTGGCGGCGGCGGGCGGATGTCCCTAATGCCGCCCGGTCCTACCCGGGCCCAGACCGACCAGGTCATGGACGACCTGGGCCAGCTGTGGGAGGCGCGGGAGAAGGCGGCCACCTCACAGGGCGAGGTGACCGTGAAGTGGGCGTACGAGATCATGGCGCCCGCTGTCGCGGGTGCCGTTCTGCTGGCGATTCTGCTCGCGGTCGGCTGAGCCGCGTGGCCCTCCCCGACGAGTCGTTGCGGCTGCCCTCCGCCGCCATACCCGACGGTTGCCAGGACTGGACCTCTTCCCGCGCGGCGCACTGGTCGGCCGCGCTGCCGCCGCGCTGGACCTTTCTGCGGGTGCGCCGGTCGGTCGCGGCCGGCCTTGCCACCCTGGTGCTGTGCGTGGGCGCCCTGGTCGCGATGGCCGGCGGCCTGTGGCCGTTCGTCGCGGCCGGATTCGCCGTGTACGTGCTGTGGGTGCTCGCCCGGCCCGAGCTCGTCTGGGTCGGCGCCCCCCTGCTGCTGCTCGCCCTCGCCGTGGAGGCGTCCTCGAAGTCGTGGGCGCTGACCGGCTTCGGAGTGGTGGTCGTGCTGGTCTCGTGGGGCGTCGTCGCCGTACGGCTGCGGGCGCGCACCGAGCAGCTGGAGCGGGCGGTGGAGGCCGCCGGGGGCGTCGCCGTGCCCGTGCCGGGCGCCGAGGCTCCCGTACGTCGTGGGCGGGTGCTGTTCGCGCTGGGGTTCGTCGTCCTCGGACTCGGCGCGCTGACCGGGGGCACGGCAGGTCTCTGGGGCTCTGCCCAGGACCAGCAGGGCGCCTGGGTCGTCACCGTCTTCCTGGCCGGCCTCGGGGTGACCGCGCTGGCCTCGGCATGGCTCGGCCGACAGCGGGCGGGCGCTCTGCGCGGCGCTCCGGTGCCGGTGCTGCGCGTGCTCGTACGGGACGACGCACAGGGCGGTACGGAGGTGTACGCCGCCGACGATCCCACCGCCGAGCGGCCCCTGTTCACCGTCGACCTCACCTCCTTCGACGAGGACGACGAGGACGACGACGATGACGACGATGACGAAGAAGAAGGTGGTCCGGGCGAGGGCGACGAGCTTCGCCGGGTGCTCCTCGGCCTCGACGACGACACCCTCGGGCCGGTCCGGGAAGCCGTTCTCTACGGTGCTCCCTTCGACGGTGCCGAGGTCCTCGTCGTCAGCGCCGACGAGGACCCCGAGCAGCCGCCGCTGACCGAGTGGTCGGAGGGGCCGGTCAGGCCGCTGTCGCCGGACGCCGGTCGACGGCGTGTCGCCCGGCACCGCGAACAGGCGGCGGACAGCCTCCAACTGGAGCTTCATGGGCGGGAGTTGGCCGAGCAGCAGGTGGCCGTCGGCAAGGTACGGCGGTGGCGGGCGGGGTGGCTGGACTGGCTGGCCACAGCGTTTCTCGTGCAGTGGGGCGTCTGGCTGGGCTGGGGTTCGATCGGCGAGTCCGGGATCTCGGCGTGGAAGCTGACCCTCATCGCCGTGCTCGGGCTGTACGGGGCCGTCCGCGTCCCCATGAAGCTCGCCTGGCGTATCACCGCCGACCGGTCCGGCGTCTGGGTCACCGGGCTGCGCGGGCCCCGGCATGTGCCCTGGGACGACCTCCGTTTCGTCCGGCGCCGGTCCCTGGAGCTGAAGATCGACTGGCAGGACGGTGACTGGGCGGTCTCCGCACCCCGCTGGGGCTGGCTGCAGCGACGCCGGGGGCTGACCCACCCGTACGACGCTCTGGCCGCCGAACTGACAGCCATGCGCCTCGACACCGGGCTGCGTCCGACCGGGGAGAGCGGCGCGGCCGAGCGCGGGCGGCCGGTCTGGCCGGTGGCCGTGGTCCTGGCGGGCGTGTGGGTGGTGGCGTTGGTGGCGTCGCGCTGAGAGCGGGGGTCCCGGGTCGGCGGGGCCTGGCCGGCGAATCAGGTCCGAGGAAGGCCGCGCCGCCTCGTCAGGGCACGTGAGCGGGGCGATGGCGAGGGGCGATGGGCGTGCCGGCCGGTGACGACTGGCGCACACCGGGCTCCGCGTCCGCGGCATGATCCGCCGGACAGGTCTCAGGGCGCGCTCGGCCGGACCAGCGTCATGTACGCGCCGCAGTACACCGACAGCGCCATCGCCGTCACGAGCGCCACCGCCGTCACGAGCGCGATCGTACGGAAGGGCGGGACGCGCGGGCGAGATGGACCGCGAGGGGCAGCAGGAGCGGGAAGGCCGGGACGGGGAAGCGTGGGGGTCGCCCGGGACGGGGAGTGTGGAGGCGCCCGGGGCGGGGAAGCGTGGGGGACACGGGGCGGGGAAGCGTGGGGGTCGCCCGGGGCGGGGAAGGGTGGGGGCCTGCCGGGACGGGGAAGCGTGGGGGTCGCCCGGGACGGGGAGTGTGGGGGCGCCCGGGACGGGGAAGCGTGGGGGCCGGCCGGGTGACCGTCGAGGACACGGGGCGGCTCCAGGTGCTGGGCGACTGGGCGGTACCCGGTCACCGTTCCCCGGCGGGCGGCGCGAGTGGGGGAGCGTGCGGCGGCCGTGCGTCGGCCGGCGTGCGCAAGTCACCCGTTGGGGTGCCTCCGGCCGGGGGCACCCCAACGGGGACGAGCGGTTTCCCTGCGGCGGGCCTCAGATGCCCGCCGCCGCGGACAAATCCCGCTTGATCGTCTCCAGCAGGTCCGTCGCCCTCGCGCGGGCCGCGGCGAGATCCGCGTGCGTGGACACCGGGACGACGACCTCCAGGTAGCACTTCAGTTTCGGCTCCGTACCGCTGGGGCGGACGATGACGCGGGCGCCGTCCAGGGTGTAGCGCAGACCGTCCGTGGGCGGGAGCGTCTCCGTGCCCTTGGTGAGGTCCTCGGCCTTCGTGATCGGCAGGCCGGCGAGGTGGGTCGGGGGCCGCTCTCGCAGACGGCGCATGGCGTTCGCGATGACCGACAGGTCCTCGACGCGGACCGAGAGCTGGTCCGTCGCGTGCAGACCGTGCTCGACCGCGATGTCGTCGAGCAGGTCGAGGAGCGTACGGCCCTCGGACTTCAGCCCGGAGGCCAGCTCCGTGATCAGCAGCGCGGCCGTGATGCCGTCCTTGTCGCGTACGCCCTCCGGGTCCACGCAGTAGCCGAGAGCCTCCTCGTAGCCGTATCGCAGGCCCTCGACGCGGGCGATCCACTTGAAGCCGGTGAGGGTCTCCTCGTACGGCAGACCCGCCTTCTCGGCGATCCGGCCGAGAAGGGACGAGGAGACGATCGACTCGGCGAACGTGCCACGCACTCCGCGCCGGACCAGGTGGGTGGCGAGAAGGGCGCCCACCTCGTCGCCGCGCAGCATGCGCCAGCCGCCGGCCGTCGGTACGGCCGCCGCGCAGCGGTCCGCGTCCGGGTCGTTCGCGATGATCAGGTCCGGGTTCGTCTCGCGGGCCTTCGCGAAGGCCAGGTCCATCGCGCCGGGCTCTTCCGGATTGGGGAAGGCGACGGTCGGGAACTCCGGGTCGGGGTCGGCCTGTTCGGCGACCAGCTCGGGCGCGGGGAAACCGGCCCGGGCGAACGCCGCGAGGAGGGTCTCCCGGCCGACGCCGTGCATAGCGGTGTAGACCGTGCGGGCGGTACGGGGGGAGCCGGGGGCGAGGACGGCGTCCGTACGGGCCAGATAGGCGTTCAGGACGGAGTCGTCGAGGGTCTCCCAGCCGGCGGCGGGACGGGGCACGTCGGCGAGGGCGTGTACGGCGGCGATCTCGGCGGCGATCTCCGCGTCCGCAGGCGGGACGATCTGTGAACCGTCGCCCAGGTACACCTTGTAGCCGTTGTCGCGGGGCGGGTTGTGGCTGGCGGTGACCTCCACGCCCGCGACGGCACCGAGGTGCCTTATGGCGAACGCCAGTACGGGGGTGGGGAGGGGGCGGGGGAGGACGGCTGCCCTGAGGCCGGCGCCGGTCATCACGGCCGCGGTGTCCTGGGCGAAGTCCGCGGACTTGTGGCGGGCGTCGTAGCCGATGACGACGAGGCCGTCGGTCTCGCCCTTGGCCTTGAGGTACGCGGCGAGGCCGGCGGCGGCGCGGATGACGACTGAGCGGTTCATGCGCATGGGGCCGGCGCCGAGTTCGCCGCGGAGGCCCGCGGTGCCGAACTGGAGGGTGCCGGTGAAGCGGGTGGTGAGTTCGAGGAGGTCCTGGGCGTCGATGAGCTTGGCGAGTTCCTCACGGGTTTCGGCGTCGGGGTCCTCGGCCAGCCACGCCTTGGCCCGTGCGATGAGTTCGTCGTCGTGCACGTCGGGTGCCTCTCGTTGTGGGGTGGTGCGGTGCGGTGCGTGGTCGGGTGCGGGCCCATTGTTCTCGCCCCGCCGCCCCTACCCGTCCCTTCCCGTTCCTGGGGTCTGCGCCCCCCTACGGCACTGAACGGGCCTCGTCCTCAGACGCCGGACGGGCTGGGATGGCTGGGCCTGGGCTGGAGAAACGGTGGGAGCGGGGTGGGTGGGAGAGGAGCTCGCGCTGAGCGGGCCTTCGTTCTCGGACGCCGGACGGGCTGCGCATCAGCCCCTCCGGCGTTCAGGAACGGGGTTCGGGGGCGGAGCCCCGAGTGCGGAGGGCGGAACAGGACGGAACGCGCTCCTCGCCCCGGGTCACAGGCGTCCCAGCACCTGGGCCAGCAGCGATCCCATGCGCGTCGCGCTGTCGCGGCCCGCCTGGAGCACCTCCTCGTGGTTCAGGGGCTCCCCCGTCATCCCCGCCGCGAGGTTCGTCACCAGCGAGATGCCCAGGATCTCGGCGCCCGCCTCCCGCGCCGCGATCGCCTCCAGCACCGTCGACATCCCGACCAGGTCCGCGCCGATCACCCGCGCCATCCGGATCTCCGCCGGCGTCTCGTAGTGCGGGCCCGTGAACTGGGCGTACACGCCCTCCTCAAGGCTGGGGTCGATCTCCTTGCACAGGGCGCGCAGCCGCGGCGAGTACAGGTCCGTCAGGTCGACGAAGTTCGCGCCGACGATCGGGGACGTCGCCGTGAGGTTGATGTGGTCGCTGATCAGGACCGCCTGGCCGGGGCGCATGTCGGCGCGCAGGCCGCCGCAGCCGTTGGTCAGGACGATGGTCTTGCAGCCGGCGGCCACGGCGGTACGGACACCGTGCGCCACGGACGCGACGCCCCGGCCCTCGTAGTAGTGCGTGCGGCCCAGGAAGACCAGCGCGCGCTTGTCACCGATCCGGTACGAGCGGATCTTGCCGCCGTGGCCCTCGACCGCAGGCGGCGGGAAGCCGGGGAGCTCGGTGACCTGGAACTCGGCCTCGGGGGCGCCCAGGGCGTCCACGGCCGGTGCCCAGCCGGAGCCCATCACGAGGGCGACGTCGTGGGTCTCGGCGCCCGTGAGCCCCCGCAGGCGCGCCGCGGCGGCGTCGGCGGCGGAGTAGGGGTCGCCCTGGATGTCGTCCGGAAGAAGAGATGCGTTCACGCGCATGAGGGTATCCGGTCGGAGCCTACGCGCGTAGATGACGGAGGTCACGGGATGGCGATCGTTGTCTTGTCGTTTCCAACCAAAGAGGAGGAGTGGGAGGCGACGGCACTCAACAGGGGCGTTTTCTCAGTTCCATCACATAGTCGTGCGGCGCCCCCGCGGACTCCGCCGCGTCGGCGATCTCGCCCAGGTACCGGGCCGACGGCATGCCGCCCTCGTACCCGTTGAGGACGTACACCCACGCTGGCTCCTCGCCCTCCAGCGTGTCGACGCGCAGCCGCATCCGGCGGTAGATGTCGAGGCCCACGCCTTCCCAGCGGTCCAGCGAGTCCTCGTCGAGCGGGGCGATCTCGTACAGGGCGACGAAGACCTGGGAGCGCGGTGCCTCGACGATCGTCGGGAGGGCGCCCTCCCAGCCCATGTGCTCGCCGCCGAACGTCAGCCGCCAGCCGGTCAGCCAGCCGGTGGCCCGCAGCGGCGAGTGCGGTGCGCGGCGCGTCATGAGCCGGGCGTCGAGATTGCCGGCGTAGGCGGCGTAGAGCGACATGGATCGAGAGTACGGCAGCAGGCACGATCGTCACTCCGGCAGCACAGGCCTCTCCCGCACCCGTCCGCCCGTCCGCTCGTGCCTGCCCCGCACCCGTCGGCAGTGCCCCTCGTACCCGTCCCGGACCCGCTCGGCGGCCCCGGGGCGCAGACACCTCGGGGCATGCGGGACAATGGGGTACGTGACTCGGATCGTGATCATCGGTGGCGGACCCGGCGGCTACGAAGCTGCGCTGGTGGCAGCGCAGCTCGGCGCGGAGGTGACCGTCGTCGACTGCGACGGTCTGGGCGGGGCGTCGGTGCTCACCGACTGCGTACCGTCGAAGACCCTCATCGCCACGGCAGAGGTGATGACCACCTTCGACTCGTCGTACGAGGAACTGGGGATCATCGTCGCCGACGACACCCCGCACATCGACACGCCCGCCCGGGTCGTCGGTGTCGACCTCGACAAGGTCAACCGACGGGTGAAGCGGCTCGCCCTCGCCCAGTCGCACGACATCACCGCCTCGGTCACCCGGGCCGGCGCACGCGTTCTGCGGGGGCGCGGGCGGCTCGACGGCATGCAGGGCGTGGACGGCTCCCGGAAGGTCGTCGTACGGGCCGTGGACGGGAGCGAGGAGACGCTCGTCGCCGACGCCGTGCTGATCGCCACCGGCGGGCACCCGCGCGAGCTGCCCGACGCGCAGCCCGACGGCGAGCGCATCCTCAACTGGACCCAGGTCTACGACCTCACCGAGCTGCCCGAGGAACTCATCGTGGTCGGGTCCGGTGTCACCGGTGCCGAGTTCGCCGGCGCCTACCAGGCACTCGGGTCCAAGGTCACCCTCGTGTCGTCGCGCGACCGCGTGCTGCCCGGCGAGGACCCCGACGCCGCCGCCGTCCTCGAAGAGGTCTTCCGGCGCCGTGGCATGAACGTCATGGCCCGCTCCCGTGCCGAGTCGGCCAAGCGCGTCGGCGACCGGGTCGAGGTCACCCTCTCCGACGGGCGTGTCATCACCGGCTCGCACTGTCTGATGGCCGTCGGCGCGATTCCCAACAGTGCCGGAATGGGGCTGGAGGAGGCCGGGGTCAGGCTGCGCGACTCGGGGCACATCTGGACCGACAAGGTCTCGCGGACGACCGCCCCGGGCGTGTACGCCGCCGGTGACGTGACCGGCGTCTTCGCCCTCGCGTCCGTCGCCGCCATGCAGGGCCGTATCGCCATGTACCACTTCCTCGGCGACGCGGTGGCCCCCCTGAACCTGAAGACCGTCTCCTCCAACGTCTTCACCGACCCGGAGATCGCCACCGTCGGCTACACCCAGGCCGATGTCGACGCCGGCAAGATCGACGCGGTGGTCCTCAAGCTGCCGCTGCTGCGCAATCCGCGCGCGAAGATGCAGGGCATCCGGGACGGTTTCGTCAAGCTCATGTGCCGGCCGGGCACCGGGATCGTCGTGGGCGGGTGCGTCGTGGCGCCGCGCGCCTCCGAACTCATCCACCCGATCTCGATCGCCGTCGACAACAATCTGACGGTCGAGCAGATCGCGAACGCGTTCACCGTTTACCCCTCACTTTCGGGGTCGATCGCCGAGGTCGCCCGGCAGCTCCACACGCGCAAGGCGGCGGGCGAGGCCTGACGGCAGGGAGCCGGCAGCGAGCGCGACTTGCCGCTGGTCACGGGGAGTTGTGGCCCATTCGTGCGGCATAGGCGGGTGAGATAGGCCCGTATACCACTTCCCGTACCCCCATGCGAACAACTTCTGTTATTCGGCGCATACTGCTGAAAGCAGACGGTCGTTGGGGTTACTGTCAGTTTCGTGTTCGCTGCAGAACGTCGTCAATTGATCCTCGAAATGGTGCGAGCCAATGGAGCCGTGTCGCTCCGTGAGCTCGCCCGCGTCGTCCAGACCTCCGAAGTGACCGTACGGCGGGACGTGCGCGCACTGGAGGCAGAAGGACTCCTCGACCGCCGGCACGGCGGTGCGGTATTGCCGGGCGGGTTCACGCGAGAGTCCGGCTTTCCGCAGAAATCCCATCTCGCGACCGCCGAGAAGACGGCCATCGCCGACCTCGCCGCGAGCTTCGTCGAAGAGGGCGAGGCCATCGTGGTCGGGGCGGGGACCACCACGCAGGAGCTGGCACGCCGGCTCGCGCGGGTCCCCGGGCTGACCGTCGTCACCAACTCCCTGTTGGTGGCCCAGGCGTTGGCCCACGCGAACAGAGTGGAGGTCGTGATGACCGGTGGCACTCTGCGCGGTTCCAACTACGCCCTGGTCGGCAGCGGTGCCGAGCAGTCCCTGCACGGGCTGCGGGTCTCCAAGGCCTTCCTCTCCGGAAGCGGGCTCACGGCCGAACGCGGGCTGTCCACCTCCAACATGCTGTCGGCGTCCGTCGACCGCGCGCTGGTGCAGGCCGCCGCCGAGGTCGTCGTGCTCGCCGATCACACCAAGCTCGGTACGGACACCATGTTCCAGACCGTGCCCACGGACGTGATCACCCGCCTCGTCACCGACGAACCGCCCGTCCACGACGACCGCGCCGGTACGGAACTCCAGGCCCTGGCCGACCAGGGGGTGCAGATCGCCGTGGCCGGATCGTCGGGCTCGGGAAGCAACTCCTCGGGCAGCGGTGCGCAGGGCGGTGATCAGGCGCCGGCGCGCGGGCAGCGCCGGGACGTGCCGCTTCCCAACCCGCGCCGGGGACAGCTGCCCGGCGGCGCGGCGGGCCATCCCCTGCGCGGCACGATGCTGGGCGAGCAGCCCGGCGGACCCGGGGAGCGCGAGCGGGAACGGGCCCGGGTGGCGGACCTCCGCCGCCGCTGACCGCCGTACGGGCCGGGTCGTGTCGGACCTGGTCGTACGAACCGGTTACGCGGGTACGGCCTTCAGGCCCCGCAGTGTCAGGGTCAGGAGGCGGTCGGCCAGGTCCGGGTCGTCCGGGGTCTCCTCGGCCGCCAAGGCGATGGCGTTGGTGAGCTGGAGCAGGTCACCGATGGCGACGTCGGTGCGGAGGCTGCCGGCCTGCTGGGCGCGGGCGAGCAGGGCCGCGCCCGCCTCCCGCATCGGGTTGCTGCACCTGGCGAGCGCCGAGTCGGCGTCGTGCGACACCGACATGAGCGCCCGTGCCAGGCCGCGGTACTCGCCGGCGTGCGTGACGATCTCACGCAGCCACGTCACCAGCGCGGCGCACGGCTGCGGGTCGGTCAGCAGTTCGCGGGAGCGGGCCAGCAGGTCGCTCACCGCGTCCTCGAAGACCGCGCTCATCAGGGCGTGCCGGTTGGGGAAGTGCCGGTAGAGGGTGCCGATGCCGACGCCCGCGCGCCGCGCCACGTCCTCCAGGGAGGCGTCCGTCCCGTGCTCGGCGAAGGCGGAGCGCGCCTCCGCGAGCAGTCGCTCGTAGTTGCGGCGGGCGTCGGCACGCATGGCGCGCGGCTGTCCGGCGGCCCTGTCCCGGTCCTCCACCGCGTCCTGTGAGGCAGTGTCCCGTGAGGTCGCGTTCTGTGAGGCCGTCTCCCGTGACGCCGCGTCCTGTGAGGCCGTGCCCACCATCCCGCTCACCTGCCTTGCCTTCTCGCCCGACTCCCCGCACCGCGTCGGTCTGCCCCCAGGATGCCATCGGGCGGAGACGAACGAGGGTCCGCCCGGCGGGCCGGGTCGCAGGGAAGCGACGGCGCCTCACCGGCGCACGCGAGCGGGGTGACGGGGAGTCGGCAACCGATGACAGTGCGGCTGCGGTCTCCGTCGGGGAGGGGGTGCCCGCCGCGGAGCCCGCTGATCCCACCGTCACCCCGCGTCTGCGGCATGGTCCGCCGGGCGGGACGTCGGCGCCCGACGGACAGACTGCTCGGTCCGCCGGGCGCCCCGGAATGCCGTACGGCCGGTCAGTCCGTGATCTCGCAGATCGGTGCGCCGGAGGTGAGGGAGGCGCCGACCTCGGCGGCGAGGCCCTTGATGGTGCCCGCCTTGTGGGCGTTGAGGGGCTGTTCCATCTTCATGGCTTCGAGCACGACGACCAGGTCGCCCTCCTTGACCTCCTGGCCCTCCTCGACGGCCACCTTGACGATGGTGCCCTGCATCGGGGAGGCGAGGGTGTCGCCGGAGGCCACCGGGCCCGACTTCTTGGCCGCGCGCCGCTTGGGCTTGGCGCCGGCGGCGAGACCGGTGCGGGCCAGGGACATGCCCAGCGAGGACGGGAGGGAGACCTCCAGGCGCTTGCCGCCGACCTCGACGACGATCGTCTCCCGGTCCGTCTCGTCCTCGGCCTCGGTGTCGGCCGGGGCGGCGAAGGCCGGGATCTCGTTGGCGAACTCGGTCTCGATCCACCGGGTGTGGACCGTGAACGGATCGGCGGAGCCGGTGAGTTCGGGCGCGAAGGCGGGGTCGGCGACGACCGCGCGGTGGAAGGGGATGGCGGTGGCCATGCCCTCGACCTGGAACTCGTCCAGGGCGCGGGCGGCGCGCTGGAGAGCCTGCTCACGGGTGGCGCCGGTGACGATCAGCTTGGCGAGGAGCGAGTCCCACGCCGGGCCGATCACGCTGCCGGACTCGACGCCCGCGTCCAGCCGGACACCGGGGCCGGACGGCGGCGCGAAGGTGGTGACGGTGCCGGGGGCGGGCAGGAAACCGCGGCCCGGGTCCTCGCCGTTGATCCGGAACTCGATGGAGTGACCGCGCAACTGAGGGTCGCCGTAGCCGAGTTCCTCGCCGTCGGCGATACGGAACATCTCACGTACGAGGTCGATGCCGGCGACCTCCTCGGTGACCGGGTGCTCCACCTGCAGACGCGTGTTGACCTCCAGGAAGGAGATCGTGCCGTCCATGCCGACCAGGAACTCCACGGTCCCCGCGCCGACGTAGCCGGCCTCCTTCAGGATCGCCTTGGAGGACGCGTACAGCTCCGCCACCTGAGCCTCGGACAGGAACGGCGCCGGGGCCTCCTCGACCAGCTTCTGGTGGCGCCGCTGGAGCGAGCAGTCACGCGTGGAGACGACGACCACGTTGCCGTGGGAGTCGGCCAGGCACTGGGTCTCCACGTGCCGGGGCTTGTCGAGGTAGCGCTCGACGAAGCACTCGCCGCGCCCGAACGCGGCCACGGCCTCACGCACCGCCGAGTCGTACAGCTCCGGCACCTCTTCGAGGGTGCGGGCGACCTTCAGACCGCGTCCGCCGCCGCCGAAGGCGGCCTTGATCGCGATCGGCAGGCCGTGCTCCCGGGCGAAGGCGACGACCTCGTCCGAGCCGGTCACCGGGTCGGGCGTGCCGGCGACCAGCGGAGCGCCGGCACGCTGGGCGATGTGCCGGGCGGCGACCTTGTCGCCGAGGTCGCGGATGGCCTGCGGGGGCGGGCCGATCCAGGTCAGACCGGCGTCCAGAACGGCCTGGGCGAAGTCGGCGTTCTCCGAGAGGAAGCCGTATCCGGGATGGATCGCGTCCGCCCCGGAGTCCTTGGCGGCCTGCAGCACCTTGGCGATGTCGAGATAACTGGTCGCCGGGGTGTCACCGCCCAGAGCGAACGCCTCATCCGCGGCACGCACATGAAGCGCGTCCCGGTCCGGGTCGGCGTACACGGCAACGCTCGCGATTCCGGCATCCCGGCAGGCCCGGGCAACGCGGACAGCGATTTCGCCACGGTTGGCGATGAGCACCTTGCGCACGATTGAGGCTCCCTCCTTGAAACAAGCCGAGTTTAGGGACTGCCGACACGGCGCATCGACCCGTCCTCACTGGTGAGCTTGCCCACACAGAGCGTGATACGAGGCCAGCTCTACCCGCGAAATCCCTTGTCGCACCCAGGTAGGCAGGACTTCTGCCGGAAACCCTAGCCCTCCGATGTGGTCAAGGTCTCTGTGAGAGCGTGCTGCGGCCCACTCTGTTTCTTTGTGGAGTCCCTACGAACGGACCAATGATTCTTTGCCCGCCGAGGAACCTGTGCCCAACCTCCGCCGAACCCTTGTCCGCGCGTTTACCCGTTAGTAGCGTTCGCGATGTACCGAAGGTAGTACCAACAGAACGAGCGGCAGTCGAAAGTGGGTGGGGGCCGGTGGTCCGTAGACCAGTGGCATGGATCGTCGCTGTCGTCCTCTTCGTGGAGGCGTTCGGCATCGCGGCGCTGAACTGGTTCCTGGGGATCGTCGTCGACCGCCAGAAGATGTCCCTCGCCGGCCTCGACCCGGACATGATGTCCGTGTCCTCGAAGATCGGCGGCGTGGTCTTCGGCGCCTACTTCGCGCTCTGCGGCGTGGTGGCCCTGCTCGTCGCCCTGCGCGACCGCTCCCCGGCCGGCCTGGGCCGCATCCTGCTGATCAGCGTCGCCGTGGTGCACGCGCTGCTGGGGGCGTTCGCGTGGGGCCTGGTGGGCTGGCCGGCGTTCCTGACCATGGTCGTGGGGCTGACCCTGGTGGTGCTCCTGCTGATGACGTACGACCAGCAGCACGCCGCCGCGGCCGAGGCCCCTGAGGACGGCACGGGCGGTACGGGCAGCACGGGCGGTATGGACGGAGGCGGTTCCGCACTCACGCCCCCGCCGGCCCCCAGCACCCCCTGACGGCTCCTACTTCTCCCGGGGCGTCCACAACTTGGTGATGCCGACGCCCAGTTCGGCGAGCAGCTTGCGCAGCAGCGGGAGGCTGATGCCGATGACGTTGCCATGGCCGCCGTCGATGCCGTCGATGAACGGTGCCGAGCGGCCGTCGAGCGTGAACGCCCCGGCGACATGGAGGGGCTCGCCCGAGGCGACGTACGCGGCGATCTCCTCGTCCGACGGCTCGCCGAAGCGGACCACGGTGGACGCGGTGGCCGAGACGAAGCGCCCCGCCTCCGTGTCGTAGACGCAGTGCCCGGTCTCCAGGGTGCCCGCCCGGCCGCGCATCGACTTCCAGCGGGCGGTGGCCTCCTCGGCGTCGGCGGGCTTGCCGTACGCCTCGCCGTCCAGATCGAGCACGGAGTCGCAGCCGATCACCAGCGCGCCGTACACCTCGGGCTTCGCGGCCACCACGGAGGCCTTGGCCTCGGCGAGGGCGAGGGCCAGCTCGGCCGGGGTCGGCGCGGTCACCGCGTCCTCGTCGAACCCGCTGACGATCACCTCGGGGTCGAGTCCGGCCTGCCTGAGCAGACTGAGCCGGGCGGGTGACTGGGAGGCGAGCACGAGGCGGCGGCGCGGCTGATCGGTCATGCGGCCAGGGTATAGGCGGGGTACGGGCCTACAGGACCCCGATCACGATCATCGCGAGCAGCATGGCCAGCGCCATGAGAAACCCGAGCCGCCGAAGCATCTGCTGCGCGTCGCGCAGTTCCTTCGGCGGCTCGTTCTCGGGGTCGGACCACAACATGTCTTCGATCGTGCGGCGGCGAAGGCACCGGCGCCTGAGTACGCGTACTCAACTTGCCCTGTGACGCGGTCCAGTGCCGCGGCAGGCAGCGTTTGGCCGTCAGGGAGCGGCGTCCGGTGGGTGCTCTCGGCGTGCCGGCCGGAAGCCCTCGTACTGGA
>NZ_JAVFVX010000092.1:0-31202 GCF_033441795.1 Streptomyces sp. ADMS
CGAGAGGTACCTGCGGGGCGAACTGACCACGCAGCAGGCTCCGCTGCCCGCCAGGGTCACCGCCGAGAGCCAGTTGCAGGGCATCGGCGAGTTCTGGCAGGCCATGGGAGGGCGGCCCAAGGCCATCCTCCACTACAGCGTCACGCTCAGCGTCGACGTCTTCGAATCAGCCGAGGTCGGGCCCGAGGTGACCGAGACGGTCGTCCGGGTCGGCCGGGGCGTGGACCACGAGTCATGACGAGGGGGAGATCCCACAGATGCCGCAGTATCTAGCGCCTGGAGTGTACGTCGAAGAGGTTCCCTCGGCGATCAAGCCGATCGCCGGGGCGGGAACCAGCACCGCGGGCTTCGTGGGCGTCGTGGACGACACGGTCACGATGCCGCTGCTCCCCGGCCGGTCCGGGCTGAAGGCCGACGGCACCACCCCCGAGCCCGCCGACCTCGCCACGGTGGCCCCCGCCGGCGAGGCACAGCTCGTGGACGGCTGGGAGAGCTTCAAGAACCTGTTCGGTGAGATCCAGCCGGGGAACAGCACGCTCGCCCATGCGGTCTACGGCTTCTTCAACAACGGCGGCGGCCGCTGCTGGATCACCCGGGTCGCGCCCCACGAGGACGCGGACCAGGTGGAGACGAGCCTGATCGCCGCGCTGGACACCTTCACCGTCATCGACGAGATCGCCCTGGTCGCGGTCCCCGGCGCGGTGAGCGACGCGGTGCAGGGTGCACTCCTCGACCACTGCGAGAACCAGTACCTCCAGGACCGTTTCGCGATCCTCGACGGTCGGCAGACCACCACGCTGACCAAGGAAGCGATCCGCGGCGGCACCCGTGACAGCAGCTACGGGGCGATCTACTACCCGTGGATCGACGTCGGTGCCAAGGACGCGGACGGCAGCCCGGTGTACCAGCCGCCGAGCGGTCACCTCGCCGGGGTCTACGCCCGCGTCGACACCGAACGGGGCGTGCACAAGGCGCCGGCCAACGAGGTCATCCGCGGCGCGCTGGGCCTTCAGACGCTGGTCGGCAAGCAGGGCCAGGCCGGGCTCAACCCCGACGGCATCAACGTGATCCGCAGGTTCGACGGCAACAACACGGTCTGGGGGGCCCGCACGATGGCGGGCGCGTCGCAGGCCGAATGGCGCTACATCAGCTCCCGGAGGCTGTTCAACTTCCTGCGCGAGTCGATCGACGAGGGCACCCAGTGGGCGGTCTTCGAGCCGAACGCCCCGGAGCTCTGGTCGAAGATGCGCCGTAACGTCGGCGCATTCCTGAACACCGTGTGGGCCTCCGGCGCGCTTCTGGGCAACACGCCCGAAGAGGCGTTCTACGTGCGCTGCGACGAGACGGTCAACCCCGCGGCGGTCCGGGAGGCGGGCCAACTGGTGGTCGAGGTCGGGGTGGCGCTGGTGCGGCCCGCCGAGTTCGTCGTCTTCCGGATCAGCCAGTGGGCCGGCGGGGTCGAGTAGCACCTTGCCGGACGAGACCGTGACCCAGCAACCGACCCCGGGCGTGCTCCGGCAGGACGTGTTCCCGCCGCCGGCACCGAGCTTCCTCACCGGGGTGCCCGCTTTCCTCGGCCGGGCGGCCGAAGGACCGCGCACGCCACAGCGGCTGACGCTGTGGCCGCAGTTCGAGGCTGCCTACGGCGCGACGCCGGACGGCTTCCTGGCCGACGCGGTCCGGGGCTTCTTCGACAACGGCGGGCTGCTGTGCCACGTCGTACGACTCGACGAGTCGAAGGCGCCCTCGGTCGCGTTGCAGGCCGCGCTGGAGGCGCTGGACGGTCTGGAGGACGACGTCGACCTCGTCTGCGCCCCCGACCTCGTCACGGCGGCGCCGTGGCCGGCGGGCGGCTCCCTCGACACGGTCGTCGGCCTGCAACGGGTGCTCCTGCGGCACTGCCGGGACCGGGGCGACCGGTTCGCGCTGCTCGACGGCGTACCCACGACGGACCCGGCGGTGGTCGCGGCCCAGTGCGCGGCGCTGACCGGGGCGGACGGCGCCTTCGGTGCGCTGTACTACCCGTGGCTGTGGGCACCGGGCCGGGACGGGCGGTTGCGGTACCTGCCGCCGTCCGGGCATGTGGCAGGCGTGTACTCGGCCGGCGACCAGCGGGTCGGCGTGCAGAAGGCGCCCGCCAACACGGTGGTCGAGGGTGTCGTGGACCTGCAGGTGAGCCTCGCCGCGGCCGATGTGGGGACGCTGTACGGGCAAGGGGTGAACTGCCTGCGGGCGCTGCCCGGTCGGGGCGTCCGAGTCTGGGGTGCGCGGACCCTCGCCGCGGACCCGGCCTGGCATGACGTGACCGCGCGGCGCCTGGTCGGCACCATCGGCCGGTGGATCGAGCGGTTCATGACGGGCCTGGTCCACGAGCCCAACGGCATACGGCTCTGGGTGCGGATCATGCGGGAACTCACCGCGTACCTCGACGAACTGTTCCAGCGTGGCGCGCTGAAGGGCCGTACACCGGCCGAGGCGTTCTTCGTCAAGTGCGACCACGAGACCAATCCCCCGGCGGTCGTCGCGGCGGGGGTGGTGGTGACCCAGATCGGTGTGGCTCCGACCGCACCCGCCGAGTTCGTCACCGTTCGCGTCATCCATGGTGCGAGCGGTGTGACGGTCGACGCGGTGTGAATGATTTCGAAAACTTCGAAGGAAACGTCGAAGAAAGCTTTGAAGACAGCTTCGACGACACGTTCGACAGGAAATTCAACAAGAAGGAGGTGCGGTTGTGGACAGGGTCGATCCTTATTTCGGCTACAACTTCTCGGTGGAGCTCGACGGCATGACCCGGGCCGGTTTTCGGGAGTGTTCCGGACTGGAGAGCAGCCAGAGCGCCGCCGAATACCGCGAGGGAATGGACGCGAACCTGGCCCCGCGGAAGATCCCCGGTCTGAACAGCTACGGCGACATCACGCTCAGCCGCGGTGTGACGAACGACAGCAAGCTGTGGGAGTGGCGGCAGCGGGTCATGAAGGGCACCGTGGAGCGGCACAACGTGTCGATCACGCTGCTCGACCAGCAGGGCGGTCCCCGGGTGACCTGGAACCTGTTCGAGTGCTGGCCGAAGTCGTGGTCCGGCCCCAGCCTCAACGCGACCAGCGACGAGATCGCCGTCGAGCAGCTCACGCTCGCCTGCGAACGCATCGAGGTCGACCAGTGGAGCTAGCGGGCGGCGTCACCGAGGCTCGCCGCACGGAGTTCCCGTTCACCCTGCCGCACGGCCTCGTCGCGCCGGACGGCACGGTGCATCGCGAGGGCACCATGCGGATGTCCACCGCGCTGGACGAGATCGAGCCGATCAAGGATCCGCGGGTGCGGTCGAACCCGGGGTATCTGGTCATCATCCTGCTGACCCGGGTGATCACGAAGCTGGGTGGCCTGGAGTACATCAACACCCACACCGTCGAGAACCTGTACTCGGGCGATCTCGCCTATCTCCAGGACTTCTACCAGCGCATCAACACCAGCGGGCATTCCCGGCTCCAGGTGGACTGCCCGCACTGCAGCGGGTCGTTCGAAGTGGAGCCCCCCAGCCTGGGGGAATAACGCGCTACTCCCCGGACCGGCTGCACGAGGAAGTAGCGTACGTGGCTTATCACTTTCACTGGCCCTATCTCGACATCATGCAGCTCGACCATCACGAACGGCAGCGCTGGGTCGCCGAAATCGCCCGTATCAACGAGCGGCTCAACGAACACGGAGGGGCAGGGGTGCGGCGATGACGTCGACCGGAATTCCGCTCGGACTGAGCTGGGCGCCCACCGCCGTGGGCAACTGGACCGGGCTGCGCCTGCCGGACCCGTTCGCCACCTTCAACTTCGCGGTGGAGATCGAGGGCCTGCTGGTCGGCGGCTTCACCGAGGTCAGCGGCCTGGAGAGCCGGATCGAGATGGAGTCCTACCGGGAGGGCGGGGTCAACGGCTTCGTGCACCAGCTGCCCGGTGCGGCCAGCGCCTCCCCCCTGGTGCTGCGGCACGGGCTGAGCGCGATCAGCGAGCTCTGGAACTGGTACGACAACACGGCCCGCGGCGTCATCCAGCGCAAGAACGGCACGATCGCCCTGCTCGACCGGCGCCGGATCCCGGTGATGTGGTGGAACTTCCGCAACGCGCTTCCGGTGCGCTGGACCGGCCCGACGTTCAACGCCGGAACCGACGAGGTCGGCTTCGAGTCCCTGGAGCTGGCGCACGAGGGACTGACCAAACCGCTGCTGGGACAGGCCCTCGCACTGGGCCACGGCATCGCCGACATGGCCGGCTGACAGGAAACCCCGAGATGGACGACGACACGACCTTCGACCCGGCGCTGGTCCACCGGCTGTCACGGAGGGCACTGCGCCCCGGGGTGGTCGACCCGGGTCAGGCACGGGCCGTACTCACCCGGCACCACGGCATGACACCCGCGCTCCCGCTGGCCGAGTCGGCCTCACGGTATGCGGACCCGGTGTCGCACGCCCGTTCGACGGTGCCCATCGTGTACGCGCACCCCGCGCCGCCTGGGCAGTCCGGGCCCTCGGTCGGAGGTGCGGATGCGGCCGGTCCGGGCTCGTCGGCACCGGCCGGGTCCATGCCGGTTGCCGCGGCGCGCCGCGCACCGGTGGCCTCGGACGGACCCGCCGCCTCGGACGGACCGGCGGCGTCGGCTCGTACCGCCCGGTCCGCAGCGGCGGAGGCGGGTCCCGCACGGACCACGGCCGGTCCGGGTGCCAGCGGTTCACCGTCGCGCCCCGCGGCATCCCCGGCCGTGACGGGGACGACGCCCATGATCCAGCGCAAGGTCGCCGCGCCGCCCGCCCCCACGGCCTCTCCGCCCGCCCGTGCCGGATCCGGGCCCGCGCCGGCGCTTCGTGTGCCAGGCCCGCCCGCGCCCCGCGGTCCGCTGTCGACGCGGGGCACAGCCGGGGCACCTGGTCCCTCGCTGCCCGGCCGAGCCGGTTCCCCTGTGTCGCCGAAGCCGCTCGCTTCCGGTCCGGCGACTTCCGGTCCGGCGACTTCCGGTCCGGTGATGGCGTACGTCCCGTCGGCGCCCCGCCGTGGCCCGGTCGCCCCGGCGGCACCCGGTCGGCCGGCCCTCGCCCAGCCGGCCCTCGTCCGGCCGGGCTCCGTGGCGTCGGGTCCCGCCGTACGGTCCGGTTCCGCCGACGGTCCGCACCCGCCCGTGCACACACCGCCCCCGACCGTTGCCGCCCACCCCGCACCGGCGCCGTACCCTTCGACACCCGGCGCGCAGCTCTCCGCCGGGGCGGCGCCGGCCGAGGTGGTTGCCGCGCGACAGCCGGGGGCCCAACCGGTACGGCCCCTGCCCCTGGCCGTGACCACGGCGGCGACCGCACCCCATGGCGGCCCGTCATCCGGCACGCCCGCATGGCAGGCATCCGGCGTGCCATCGCAGCCGGTGGTCCCGGGCACGGCGCAGGACGCGCACGCAGTGCGCCCAGCGCACCCCGGACACGCGGACCCCGCAGGCCACCCGCCCCGCGCCGACCGCGGCACCGAGCAGCCGGACCCGGCGGAGGCCGCGCCGGTGGACGTCGCGCACCTCGCGGACCTGGTGCACCACCGGATCGTGCGCAGGCTGGCCGTCGAGGCCGAACGCCGGGGGGTGCGGCGGTGACCTTCAACAAGGCGGCGGGGCTGGCGAGCACCCTGCTCGGTGTCGGCCCGGGCGGCGGCGGGCTGCAGAAGCTGACCATCTCCCACGACGGAACGGACTTCGCGGACAACGGACCGATCGAGGCGCTGTTCAACCCGCACGAGATCAGCCGGTCGCGGTCGGTCACCTGGGAGGCGTCCGACCCGGCGTGGGGCGCGTGGACCTGGAGCGGCCTGCAGCACGAGTTCGGGGCCGTGCAACCCGCGACGCTCTCGCTCGAATTGTTCTTCGACACCTACGAGTCGAGGGCGAGCGCGTCGGCCTGGGCACGGGCCACCTCGTTCGTGACGCCGCCCAACCCGTTCCAGACCGGTGACGCGACCGACGTCACGGCGCTGACCAGCCGGGTGGCGCGGCTGGCCGAGGTCGACACGGAGCTGCACCGCCCACCGCAGTGCACGCTCTCCTGGGGTGAGTTCTCCGAGATCTTCACCGGTGTGCTCACCCGGCTCGACGAACGGTTCACGATGTTCCTGCCCGACGGCACGCCGGTGCGGGCCACCCTCTCGTGCAGCTTCGTCGAGTCCCTCACCGACGCGCAGTTGCGGGAGCGGGAACTGCACTCGGCCGACGTGGACAAGACGTGGACGGTCCGGCGCAACGACACGCTGCACAGCATCGCCGCCGCGGAGTACCGGGACCCGCGCCTGTGGCGGCACATCGCCTCGGCCAACGGCATCGTCAACCCGCGTGACCTTCGACCGGGGATGGTCCTGACCATTCCCCGGCTGGGCTGAGCGGAGGGCCACGCGATGAAGACCGCAGAATCCGTGCCGGACCTCGACATCCGCTGCGACGGTGTGCGCCTGCCGCCGGACGCCCGCCTCGACGTGGAGTCGGTGACCGTCCTGGAGGATCTCGAGGCGCTCAGCATGTTCACTCTGACGCTGCGCAACTGGGACTCCGAGCGGCTGGCAGTCTCCTGGTCGGACTCCCCGCTCTTCGCGGTCGGCACCGAGGTGCGGATCTCGCTCGGGTTCATCGGCGACGTGCACCCGGTGATGACCGGGGAGGTCACCAGTCTGGAACCCGCCTTCACCGCGGGCCGGCTGCCCAGGCTGACCGTCCGGGGTTACGACTACCGGCACCGGCTGGCCCGTGGTCAGCGCACCCGCACCTTCACCCGCACCAAGGACAGCGCCATCGCCCGCCAACTGGCCCGGGAAGCGGGACTGCGGGCCGAGGTGACCGACACCCGGACCGGCCTCGACTACGTGGTGCAGAACAACCAGACGGATCTGGAGTTCCTCCAGAAACGGGCGAGACTGATCGGGTACGAGGTCCACGTGCGGGACAAGGTGCTGTACTTCCGGCCACCGCAGCACGGCCGTCCGCCGTCGGCGACGCTGCGTGTCGGCGACGACATCTCCGAGTTCACGCCCCGGTTGCGCGCGCTGACCCAGGTGCGTGAACACTCCGTGCGGGGCTGGGACGTGGCGCGCAAGCAGGCCGTCGTCGCCACCGTGGCCGCCGGCCAGGAATCAACCACCATGGGCGGCAGCGCCACCGGCCCCCGCCAGGCCGGCCGGGCCTTCGGCAGGGCGGCGTCGGTCAGCACGGACCTGCCGGTGCCGAACCGGGACCGGGCCGACCAGATGGCCCGCGGCCAGTTCGACGACCTGGCGCTCACCTACATCACCGGCGAGGCCGAGTGCGAGGGACAGCCCCGCCTGCACGCCGGCGAAGTGGTCGACATCCAGGGCGCGGGCACCACCTTCAGCGGCCCCTACTACCTCACCTCCGTCAGCCACTCGGTGACCGCCGCCGAGGGCTACCGGACCAGTCTCCAGGTACGGAGGAACGCCGCATGACGGAGATCTTCGACCATCTGGCGGGCCAGGAGCCCGGCCGGGCGGACGGGCGGTTCCACGGGGTGGCGATCGGCATCGTCACCAACAACCGTGACCCGGACGGCCTTGGGCGGGTCAAGGTGGCCCTGCCCTGGCTGGCGGACGACGCCGAGACCGACTGGGCGCGGGTGGCGGTCCCGATGGCCGGCGCCGGCCGTGGCTTCTCCTTCCTGCCCGAGGTCGACGACGAGGTCCTGGTCGCCTTCGAGCACGGCAACCCCGAGGTCCCCTACGTCGTCGGTGCGCTGTGGAACGGCAAGGACAGACCGCCGGTCACCAACGGCGACGGCCGCAACGACACACGGGCGATCACCTCCCGCAGCGGGCACGTGATCCGGCTGGTCGACACCGACCGGGACGAGCGCATCGAGATCGTCGACAGGAGTGCCGGGAACAGCATCGTGATCAGCACGAAGGACAACCGGATCACGATCACCGCGACTGCGGACGTCGTCATCTCCGCCGGCGGGAAGCTGCGGCTCAGCGGCAACGGTGTCGAGATCACGTCCAAGGCCGACGTGAACGTGGAGGCGAAGTCCGCGCTCGCGGTCAAGTCCGGCGGACGGCTGGCCATCAAGGGCAGCCAGGTCAACATCAACTGATTGGGGGGTGGAATTCCATGGGGCAGTTCGCTGCGAAGCAGGGTGACCTGGTGACGGCCACCGACATCCATATCGTCATGGTGCCCGGAGGACCGGCGCCGGTGCCGACGCCGTTGCCGCACCCGTTCACCGGGATCATCAACGGTGGACTGAGTGCCGACGTCACCATCATGGGCAAGCCGGCGGCGGTGGCCGGGTCCACCGCCGAGAACACCCCGGCGCACCTGCCCGCCCCGCCGGGCACCTCGTTCCAGAAGCAGCCGTCGAACACGGCCACCCTCGAAGGCGGCAGCACGACCGTGAGGATCAACGGGAAGCCCGCGATCAGGACCGGTGACCGGGCCTCGACCTGCAACGATCCGCAGGACCTCCCCAGCGGGACGGTCATGGCCACGGGCACGGTGACGATCGGATGACCGAAGTGACGGACAGCGGCTTCCTCGGCACCGGCTGGGCGTTCCCAGTCGGCTCCGACCCCGAACAGGGCATACGGCTGACCGGGAGCGGTGCGGAGGCGATCCGCCAGTCGATCTGGCTGATCCTCGGCACCGCGCCCGGCGAGCGCGTGATGCGGCCGGACTTCGGCTGCGGCATCCACGACGCCGTCTTCGACGTCAACGACGCGAGCACCGCGGGACGCGTCAGCCGGTCGGTGCGTGAGGCGCTGACCCGCTGGGAACCGCGGATCGACGTACTGGACGTCTACGCGGCGCCCGACCCCGAGGACCGGCACCGGCTGCTCATCGAGATCAACTACCGGATGCGGTCGAACAACAGCCGCTTCAACCTCGTCTACCCCTTCTACGCCGTATGACCGGACAGCCCCCACCCATCGACCCCCGCGACCGCGCAGCCCTGGTCGCGCAGACCACCGCGCTGGCGACCCGTTACAGCGGCTGGCAGCCGCCCGCCGACGGACGTCCGGACGGCGGCCAGGCGCTGATCGGCGTCTTCGCCCGCTTCGCCGAACTGGTGGTGCAGCGCCTCAACCAGGTGCCGGACCGCGACTACCTCGCGTTCCTCAACCTGATCGGGACCCAGCTGTCGCCGCCTCTGCCGGCGCGCGTGCCGCTCACCTTCCAGCTGGCCGAAGGCAGCCGGACCGACGCGCTGGTCCCGGCCGGCACACAGGTCGCCGCCGACCCGCGGGACGGCGAGGACGACGAGGTCGTCTTCGAGACAGGGACCGACCTTGTCGTGACCCGGTCCCGACTGCGAGCCGTCGTCGTGGACGACGCCCCGCACGACACCTACGACGACCGCAGCGCCGAGGCGACCGGCGACCAGGACGAACCGTTCGCCGCGTTCACCGGCGAACGGCCGGTGCCGCACCAGCTCTTCGTCGCCTGCGACCCGGTACTGACCGCCGAGGGAACCAAGGACGTCACGCTGATCCTGGCGACCCCGGACGGCACGCTGCTCGACGGGTGGCCGATCTCCTGGGCGTACTGGGACGGCACCCGGTGGCAGCCGGCGGAGGCGGACACCGCCCCGCAGAACGGCGCCTGGACGGTGACCCTCACCGGCCTGCCACAACTGCCCCCGTACGAGGTGAACGGCACCTCGGCCGGCTGGCTGCGCGCCCAGCTCGACATGCCGCTGCCGCCCGGCACCTCCGGGCTGCCGCCCGACGCGGTCGCGACCGGCCGTCGTGCACCCCAGGACGACGCCGCCGGGGTGTTCCCGTTCGGGGACACCGACCAGGGCCAGTGGTTCTACCTCAGCGTCGACGAGACGGTGGCGGCCCGCGGGGCCACCGTCCGGCTCGCGGTGACCCTGGCACGACCGGGGGTGGCCGGTGACCCGGCGACCCCGGTGCGGCTGGTGTGGTCGTACAAGGACGGCGACGAGTGGCAGCGGCTCGGTGAGTCCAGCACGGAGGCGGAGACGGCCGACGCGGGCGGCACCGGCCTGCGGGACGGCACGCTGGCGATGACCCGAGACGGCGGGATCAGCTTCCGCGTACCGGCCGACTGGCCCGCCGAACTGTTCCAGGGGCGGTCCGGGCACTGGCTCCGGGCGGAGATCGTCCAGGACGGCGCGGCCTACGCCCGCCTGCCGCAGCTGGCGTCGCTGACCGTGGGCCACGACTGGGATCCGCCCTCCGTCACCGGCATCGAGATGCGCACGGAGACCGTGCCGGAGCCGGTGGCGCCGCCCGGAGCGTTCACCAACGGCACCCCGCTGGACGTGACCAAGGACTTCCACCCCTTCGGCGAGCAGCCGCGCTTCAACGACACCTTCTATCTGGCCTGCCCTCAGAGCCTGGTGCGGCCGGGTTCGGCCCTCACCCTCGACGTAACCCTGACCAACGGCCCGGACGGCCCCGTCCCGCCGGTGAACACCGACGGCGACCCGCGGATCGTCTGGGAGGTATGGGACGGTAAGGGCTGGCGCCCGGCGACCGTCGACGACCCCGACTACTCCTTCACCGCCGACGCCACCCTGCTGCTCACCCCGCCCGACGGCTTCGCACGCACCGAGGTGGGCGGCGTAGAGGAGTACTGGCTGCGCATCCGGCTGATCGGCGGCGACTACGGGGCCGCGGCCCACTACACCCGCAACGGCGACGGCTCCTACGAGCTGGTCGACGCCACGTTCGCACCGCCGGTCGTCACCACCCTGTCGTGGAGTTCCCCGGAGCCGACGGCGCCCGTCCCGGCACCGGTCTGCGTCACGCACAACGACTTCAGCCTCGTCACCCACCACCTGGACCCGGGTACCCCGTGGTCCGTCACCCCCTTCACCCCGCATCCGGAGCAGGACTCCGCCCTCTACCTCGGCTTCGACCAGCCGTTCGACACCCGACCGGTCACGCTCTACCTCCAGGTCGAACCGCCGGAACCGGAGGAGGTGGCGGCCGACCGGCTCGCCGGGACCGACCTGACCGACCGCGTCGGCCTGGTGTGGGAGTACGGCGGTCCCGACGGCTGGCAGCCGCTGGCCGCGGTCGACGAGACCGCGACCCTGTCCGGCCGGGGCATGGTGCGGTTCGTCGGACCGGCCGACCTGACCGCCAGGGAGCACTTCGGACAGAGCCACTGCTGGTTGCGGCTCCGCCTGCGGCACGGAGGTTTCCCGGTCACGCCGCGGCTGCGCCGGATCCTGCCGAACACGACCTGGGCGACGCAGGCCGTCACCGTCACCGACGAGATCCCCGGATCGGGCACTGCCCAGGCCGACCAGCGGCTCAGCACCGCACAGAGCCCGGTCCTGGCCGGTCAGCGGCTGGTGGTACGGGAGCCGGAACGCCCGTTGGCGGCAGAGGAGGCCGAACTCACCGAGGCCGAAGGCGCCGACGCCGTGACGGTCACCGAAGACCCGTCGGAGGTCTGGGTACGGTGGCACGAGGTGACCGACTTCCACCGCTCCGGTCCGCTCGACCGCCACTACACCATCGACCGCCAGAGCGGTGAGATCCGCTTCGGTGACGGTCTGGCCGGGCGGGTGGTACCGCGCGGGCAGAGCAACATCCGGGTCACCTACCGCACGGGCGGCGGCGAGGAGGGCAACCGCGCCGCGGGGACCGTCGTGACACTGAAGTCCGCCGTCCCCTCCATCGACTCCGTCACCCATCACGAGCCGGCCTCCGGCGGCAGCGCGTGGGAACCGCTGGACCGGGTGCGCGCCAGGGGGCCGAGGTCGTTGCGCCACCGCGACCGCGCCGTCACGGCCCAGGACTTCGAGGACCTCGCCTACGAGTCCTCGGCCGAGGTGGCCCGGGTCCGGGCGGTGCCGCCCAGCCGGTACGACCCGTTCGACCTCTGGCTCGACCCGGCGGCCCCGCAGCCGGGCAGCGCGCACACGGAGGCGGAAGCGGACGCCGGCGGGGTCGGGATCGTCGTGGTCCCGCACTCCGGCGCTCCCCGGCCGGCACCCGGCCTGGGGCTGCTGCGCCGGGTCGAGGAGTACCTGCGGGCCAGATGCGGCCCGACCACCGCGCTCCGGGTCGCCGGCCCGGAGTGGATCGAGGTGACCGTCGCCGCGACGGTGGTGCCGTCCTCACCGGACGTCGCCGGGCTCGTCGGTGGACGGGTCGAGGAAACCCTGGAGCGCTTCCTGCACCCGCTGACCGGGGGGCCGGACGGCACCGGCTGGGCCTTCGGCCGTAAGCCGCATCGCTCCGATCTGTACGCGGCCATCGAGGCCGTCGACGGCGTCGGCCACGTCCCCGCACTCGCGGTGACGCAGGTGGCCCACTCCGACGAGCTCGGCGACCGGCTGGAGGCGGTGCTCGGCCGTTCACTGGCGCAGCTCGCGGCCGAGCCGACGGCCCCGGAACTGACCCGATGGCTGGAACGGGCACTGGTCTGTTCCGGCCGTCACCAGATCACCGTGACCCTGGGAGCGTGAGGAGTTCCGTGCCGATTCCCCTGCCGAGCCTCGACGACCACGACTTCGACGACCTGGTCGGCGAGGCGCGGGCTCTTCTCCCCGTGCTGCTGCCGGAGTGGACCGACCACAACCCCGGCGACCCCGGCATCGTCCTCGTCGAGCTGCTGGCCTGGCTGACCGAGATGCAGCTGTACCAGGTCGACCAGCTGCCGCAGAGCCACATCCTCAACTTCCTGCGGCTGCTCGGCGGCCCCCAGTGGTCACCGCCGGACACCGGCGGGCTCGACGCGGCCGTACGCCAGAGCGTCGCCGCGCTGCACGAACGCCACCGGGCCGCGACCGCGGACGACTACGAGTACCTGGTCCGCACGACCTGGCCCGAGCAGCCGGGGGCCGCCGGACTTCCCCGGGTACGGCGGGTGCGGTGCGTGGCGGGCCGGAACCTGGCCGGCACCGACCCGGCCGCGGCGGCCCCGGCGCACGTCAGCGTCGTCGTCCTCCCCGAGCCGGGCGGGACGGCGGACACACACCCGCTGCCCACCGGGGCACTGACCACCGCCCTGCGTGAATTCCTCGACCCACGACGCATCCTGACCGTCCGTCACCACGTGGTCGGACCGGAGTACGTCGACCTCGCGGTCTCGGCCGACCTCGCGCTGTACGAGGACACCGTGCCGGCGGACGCCCTCGGCGACGCACGGAACCGGCTGCGGGAGTTCTACGACCCGTTCACCGGCGGTGACACCCGCGACGGCTGGTCCTTCGGGCAGAGCGCGTACCTGTCCGAGGTGTACGCCGTACTCGAACAGTCGCCCCTGGCCGACTACATCGAGAACGTCCGCCTCACCCGCACCGGCACGGACGGCGACGCCGGCGTGGACGGCATCGCCCTGGACGCCCACCAGCTGGTGCGGCTGACCCGGGTGGACCTGACGGGCTACGACAGCTACGGCAGAACCCACCCGTCGACCTGGGAGCTGCCGACGTGAGCGGAGTGAGCGGCGTGAGCCGTGTGAGCAGCATGAGCCGCTATCTCGACCACCTGCCGGCGGTGTTCCGGGAGGACCCGTTCGCCGGCCGGTTCCTGCTGGCGTTCGAGGCCGTACTGACCGGCCGCGACGACATCGCTGGCCTCGAACAGCTCATCGAGCGCTCCGCTGACCACGTCGACCCGCTGGCCACCGGTGAGGACTTCCTGCCGTGGCTGGCCGGGTGGGTCGGCCTGAGCCTGCGCGCGGACTGGGACGCGGACACCAAGCGCGGGTTCATCCGCGAGATCGTGCCGTTGTACCGGCAGCGGGGAACCCTGGCCGGGCTGCGCCGGATGCTGGAGATCTACCTGCGACCCCTGGACGACGAGGTGACCCGCGACGACGTGGTGATCTTCGACGAGTTCGAGACACCCGCCCACTACTTCCAGGTCCAGCTGACGCTCGGCGACGCCGACCCCGGGCGGCTGCGCATTGTC
Source organism: Streptomyces sp. ADMS (assembly GCF_033441795.1). Classification (NCBI taxonomy): domain Bacteria; kingdom Bacillati; phylum Actinomycetota; class Actinomycetes; order Kitasatosporales; family Streptomycetaceae; genus Streptomyces; species Streptomyces sp. ADMS. The sequence goes on from NZ_JAVFVX010000092.1 coordinate 13,911, forward strand.
CAGGAGATCGCCCGGGCGATCATCGACCAGGAGAAACCTGCCCACACCTTCTACGCGCTCAAGGTCGTGGTGCCCACGATGCGGCTGGTTTCCGAGGAACTGCGCGAACGCGAGGGAGGCGTACCGGAGTTGCTCATCCTCGGCCAGAACACCGTGCTCGGCACGCGTGACTCGACCTGATATTCGGAGGAAGCCCGATGGCGGACTACACCCAACCCGACGTCGTACCGAAGCGCGTCCGCTTCTTCGACGGGCAGTTCCTGCAGGACCAGGACTTCATCGACGAGCAGAGGTTCCATCTCGACCGTGAGCGCCGGCAGAGCCGGCTGCTGCGGCTGACCGGCGTCAGCACCGGCCTGACGGTGACCTCGGACGAGCCGTCCCGGATCACCGTGACCCGCGGCATGGCCGTGGACTCGCTGGGACGGCACCTCGTCCTGGCCGCCGACACGACCCTGCCGCTCGGCGAGGGCTTCGAGGACCGCCAGGGCATCGAGGTTCACCTGGCCTACCGGGAGGCCGCGACGGACGTGGCGCAGACCGGTGGGGCCAGCGCGCGCCGCTGGGACGAGAGCCCCAGGATCGTGGTGGTCGCCCCGGACGGCACCACCACGGTCGCCCCCGACGACGCCCCGCCCGACCTGGTCGGCCCCACGGTGCTGCTCGCCCGGCTCGCGGTGGCCGAGAACGGCGAGGTCACGGTGGACCTCACCGCGACGCAGCGATCCACCCTCTCCGTCGCGGGCGCGCTCGGCATCGGCACCACCGCCCCCGGCAGCGACCTGGAGATCGGCGACTACGGCCCGCGGGACCGGCACCTGACGTTCAAGGTGGCCGGCGGCGACGGACACCGCGGCGGGATCCACCTGCGGGCCGGCTCGGAGGACGAGAACGAGGGCTACTCCCTGGAGTACGACCGGCGGCCGGTCGCGGGACAGGGCCTGCACGTCAGGACCCACGGTCCCGACGATCCCGAGGACGGCACGACGAGGCTCTTCGTCGCCCCGGGCGGCGACGTCGGCATCGGCACCACCACGCCGGACAACCAAGGCGGATGGGACCGGGTCCTCGACGTCGTGGGCGCCGGGAGAACCAAACTGTCGGTGCGGACCGCCACCGTCGAGGGGCGTGTGGTGGCGCACGACGTGGGGGTGTTCGGTGCGAAGCCCGGCCTGGTCGTGGGCACCGAGTCCGCCAGCCCGCTGACTCTGGCCACCGGCGGGGCGGCTCGGCTCAGCGTCACCGCCGACGGCCACGTGGGTGTCGGCACCACCAGCCCGGACGGCACCGGGGAGTGGGGCCGGGTCGTGGACGTCCTCGGCGTCGGCAGCACCAAGCTGTCGGTGCGGACCGCGAAGGTGGACGGGCGCGTGGTGGCGCAGGACACGGGTGTGTTCGGCGCGGCGGCGGGCATGGCCGTGGGCACCGCGTCCGCCAGCGCTCTGACCTTCGTCACCAACCAGGCCGGCCGGCTCACCATCGCCGCGTCCGGCAACGTCGGCATCGGCACCTACAACCCCACGTCCAGGCTGACCGTCAGCGCCGAGGACAACCACCTGCAGCTGCGCCGGGAGAGGATCCAGCCCGACGAGGACAACAAGTACGTCTTCCTGGAGCTGTATCAGGACGACTCCGGACCGGCGACGTTTCCCGCGGCCTCCTTCAACATCAGGTTCAAGCATCACGGCTATTACCAGCACCGGATCGAGGCTGGACGGTGGGGGTTTCACTTCAAGCACGGAGATCTGCAGGACGACACGTACCGGGACATCTACGCCGCGCGGGTCACCGCCACGGAACTGGCGATCGGCGCGGTCACGATCGGCGAGGCCGAGCTGAACGTGCTGAAGAGACTCGCCGCAGGGCAGTTGAACGTCGAAGTCTTCAGCCCCCGCCTCGCGAAGTACGCCTATGCCTCCGACGTGACGTTGTCTGACAACAGGAACCACGTTCTCGCGCATGCCAATCCCTCCTCCGGTTACAGCCGCTGGGTTCTCAAGCCCATGGCTTCGCAATGACCACGCATCCCTGTGAAGGACGACCGACATGAGAGCCGAGATAGAAAAGCGCGTCTCCGAACTGGAGACGGAGTACCGGGACGGGCAGCGGATGCTCGCCGATCTGGAGGCCAAACGGGCCGACCTCCAGCAGACCGTGCTCCGCATCAGCGGCGCCCTCCAGGTGCTGAACGAACTCCTGGCCGCCGAGAAGGCCCCGGAGACCGACGGCGCCGAACCGGCACCGCCGGCAGCGGCAGCGCGTCGGCACGCGGACGTGTGAAGGGCCGACGCCCACCACGCGCCGTACCGCCTGACACCCGTTTGTCCCCCCGTACGTCCCCTGTACGTCCCGTGCCGGTCCGGCCGGGGCTCGTCCCACGTCTGGAGGTCCCATGGCGACCCCCCTGTCCGCGAGTCGCATCGTGGCCGCGTTGAAGGCCGAGGGTGTGAAGGTCGTCGAGGTCGACGGCTGGCGCACCCGCAACCGTAACCACAAGGGTGCCTGGGGCCCCGTGAACGGGGTGATGATCCACCACACCGTCACCTCGGGCACCAAAGCCAGCGTGGACCTCTGCCGCGACGGCTACGCCGCCCTGCCGGGCCCGCTGTGCCTCGGCGTCATCGCCAAGGACGGCACCGTCCACCTCGTCGGCAACGGCCGTACCAACCACGCGGGTTCGGGCGACGACGACGTGCTGAAGGCCGTCATCGCCGAACGCGCCACGCTGCCCGCCCCCAACGAGAACAACACGGACGGCAACACCCACTTCTACGGCTTCGAGTGCGTCAACCTCGGCGACGGCAAGGACCCCTGGCCCCAGGCGCAGTTGGACGCGATCAGGCGCGTGTCGGCCGCGCTGTGCCGGGCGCACGGCTGGTCCGCGCGGTCGGTGATCGCGCACAAGGAGTGGACCAACACCAAGATCGACCCGCGCGGGTTCTCCATGAAGGACCTGCGGGCCGACATCCAGCAGCAGCTCACCGGGAAACCCCAGCCGCAACAGGAGAAGGACGACGACATGGCCCTGACCGACGCCGACCTCGACAAGATAGCCCGCAAGGTGTGGGCACTCTCCGGTGACGACCCCCTGAAGGGCGGGACCACGAAGATCTCGAAGGAGATGTTGCTGTGGGGGATGGCCGGGCGCCTGCAGCGGGTGGAGACGGCGGTGGCGGCCCAGGCCGCCACGATCGACAAGCTCGTCGACGTGGTGGCGGCCGGTCCGGCCTCGGACCTCGACGCCCTGAAGGCGGAGATCCGGAAGGCCATCGAGGGCATCTCGGCGACCGTCCGCCTCGACGTGGGGAACTGAAGCAGAAGCCATAGGTGAAGCTGTGACAGTTGCGCCAGTCGCGGAGAACGCGGACACCGTCGCCGGGAAGATCTACGGTCCGCACTTCGGGTCCGCACTTCGGAGAACTCGCCCGCCAGCGGTGTTTCGAGCATGCCGAGTCCCCGGGCCACCGGCCCGATCCACCGGCCGCCGGGGGTGATGAACGGACATTCCGTCGCGACGCCGGACCCGCACCCCCTCGGCGGGTGACGCCGGGTCGTCCGGCCCGGCGGCACCCGCCTCGGACCCCGGAGTTGCCCAGAGGCCCGCTGTCAGCCGTCGTGGCCCATCGCCTTGCGTACCGCGTCTCCGGTGCGGTCCATGAGCGCGGCGACCGGCCCGAAGGCCATGTTCCTGGCTGCGGACTCCACGCCCGGGTGGGGATGCGTGGGTGCCATGGCCTCGGCCGCCTTCAACGCCTTGGCCATGGCGGCGAGGTCGGGCACGTCGTTGCTGCGGCGGACGTGGGTGAACCAGAACATCCCTGGCCGCCTATGAGTGCGACGGCTCCGATGCGGCCCGGGCGGTCCCGGGCTGGAACGTCTCCGTGATCTGGCGCAGGCGCAGCCGCTCCAGGGTGTCCTGCTGGCGGTCGGCGCGTCCCAGCAGGCCGTCGAGGTGTACGGGATCGAGGCGGCTGTCGGTCTCGGCCAGCCGGCGCAGGGTCCGCCAGAGAGCGGACTTTCCCTCCACGCCGATGCGCAGCAGCTCCAGCTCCAGCATGGGGGCGAGCGGAGAACGCCGGACGAACCTGCCGTTGGCCTTGAGCCGGCCCGCCCTCTCGGCCAGGCGGCCCGCGACGATCTTGTAGCGGCGCACGGAGATGTCGAGCGACCGCATGATCCGCACCAGGTCGGCCCGGTCCTCGGCGATCTCTTCGGCGATCGGTCGTACGGCGTCGGCGAGCGCCGGGTCCCGCTCGGACTCGGACTCTGCCAGCGACCGGGCCCGGTCCGTGCCGAGGGTGGCTCCGGCGAGATGGTCGTTGAGGTAGATGCCGAGCAGGTCGGTGTCGGTTCGGGTCGGGCGGTGATCGTACATAGGGCCTCTCCTCCTGCGACGGACAAGGATCGACGGGGATCGACGGGGGTCGATGGCGCGTCGGTGACGTCCGCCGAGTACCCCGTGAGGCCCGGTCACACCGCGCGGCGCGGTGCCGGCGCTGTTTCGGGCCATGGCCGGCGCGGACCAGCACTGCCGCGGCAGCCCGCGGACAGCTCCTGTGCGGCCGGCGGGGCCCGTCCGCCGGCCGGACGCGAGAAACGGGCCGCCGGTGCACTGACCGGTGTCATGGTGGCCGGAGCACGCCGTGGTGCTGCCCGCCCCGCGTCAACAACGCCTGGGGCCGGGGCACTTACCGGAGACCTGTCCGAGTCGCCGTACGGCGCCGGTGTGTGCCTCGCGCCTCACGACCGCTCGTCTCAGTGCCCTTCGACGTCCAGGACATTGCGTTTGCCGGTGTCCTCACGCTGGTCGTGCTTCGCGATCTCCGGGTGGTGCAGGTCGAACGCGGGGGATTCGGAGCGGATGCGCGGCAGGGTGGCGAAGTTGTGGCGCGGGGGCGGACAGGAGGTGGCCCACTCCAGGGAACGGCCGTATCCCCAGGGGTCGTCGACCTCGACGCGCTCGCCGTGCTGGGCGGTCTTCCACACGTTGTAGAGGAACGGCAGGGTGGACAGGCCCAGCAGGAAGGCGCCGATGGAGGAGACCGTGTTGAGGGCGGTGAAGCCGTCGGCGGCCAGATAGTCGGCGTACCGGCGGGGCATGCCCTCGGCGCCGAGCCAGTGCTGGATCAGGAACGTGGTGTGGAAGCCGACGAACAGGGTCCAGAAGTGGATCTTCTCCAGGCGGTGGTCGAGCATGGTGCCGGTCATCTTCGGCCACCAGAAGCTGAATCCGCCGAACATCGCGAAGACGATCGTGCCGAAGAGGACGTAGTGGAAGTGAGCCACGACGAAGTAGCTGTCGTGGACGTGGAAGTCCAGTGGTGGTGAGGCGAGCAGGACGCCGGTGAGGCCGCCGAACAGGAACGTGACGAGGAAGCCGGCCGCCCACAGCATCGGTGGCTCGAACGAGATCGAGCCCTTCCACATCGTGCCGATCCAGTTGAAGAACTTGACCCCGGTGGGCACGGCGATGAGGAAGCTCATGAAGGAGAAGAACGGCAGCAGCACCGCCCCGGTGGCGAACATGTGGTGCGCCCACACGGTCACGGACAGACCGGTGATGGCGAGGGTGGCGCCGATCAGCCCGAGGTAGCCGAAGATCGGCTTGCGGGCGAAGACCGGGATGATCTCGGTGACCACGCCGAAGAACGGCAGGGCCAGGATGTAGACCTCGGGGTGGCCGAAGAACCAGAACAGGTGCTGCCAGAGGATGGCGCCGCCGACCTCCGGGTCGAAGACGTGCGAGCCGAAGCGCCGGTCCGCCTCCAGCGCGAGCAGCGCGGCGGCCAGGACGGGGAAGGCGAGCAGGACCAGCACCGAGGTGAGCAGCACGTTCCAGGTGAAGATCGGCATCCGGAACATGGTCATGCCGGGGGCGCGCATACAGATGATGGTGGTGATGAAGTTGACCGCGCCGAGGATCGTGCCGAACCCGGCCAGCGCCAGCCCCATGATCCACAGGTCGCCGCCGACATGGCTGCTGCGGACGGGTCCGCTGAGGGGGGTGTAGGCGGTCCAGCCGAAGTCGGCGGCACCCTGGGGGGTGAGGAAGCTGGACAGGACGATCAGCCCGCCGAAGAGGAACAGCCAGTACGAGAGCATGTTCAGCCGGGGGAAGGCCACGTCCGGCGAGCCGATCTGCAGCGGCATGATCGCGTTGGCGAACCCGGCGAAGGTGGGGGTGGCGAACAGCAGCAGCATGATCGTGCCGTGCATCGTGAACGACTGGTTGTACTGCTCCGTGGACAGCAGTTGCAGGCCGGGCCGGGCCAGCTCCGCCCGGATCGCCATCGCCAGCGCGCCGCCGATCAGGAAGAAGCAGAACGAGGTGATCAGGTAGAGATGCCCGATCTTCTTGTGATCGGTCGTGGTCAGCCAGGAAACGACCACCCGGCCCTTGCCGCGCCGCCCCTCGACCGGCACCAGCGTGACCGGTTCCGCCTCAGCAGTCATCGGGTCCCTTATCCGTGGAAGTGACGCATTTCGGGTACCAAGGTTCCGTAGACACCCGGGCAGCGCACGCAGACGCGCTGTGAGGTACGGAGCGCATGCTGGGTAGCCGGCCGAGCGGAAACCAACCCTGCTGATTCGTCACGCTTTCCGGCACCGGCCGCATCTCTCATCGTCGGCACCGGCCGCGTCTCTCATCACCGGCACCGGGCGCCGAACCCAGGCGCCGGCGCGAGCTGCCGCAGCCCGGAGAGGTGGCCGTGGCCGCCCGCCCGAGACGGCCTCGTTCGGTCCGTTTGTGCCCAACGGCGACGGGTACCTGGCCGTGGCCCTGTCCGGCCCGGCCCGGCTCTACGAGGAGGCCCAGGTGACCTTCAATCCCCTGCAACAACAAGGCATTCCGCTCGACCGGCAGCTCCGCAACTGGCGTGATAGGAGTCCTCGCCATGGTCGGGAGGCGGGTCCATGGGGCCGGTCCACCCAGGGTGCTCCTGGTCCTGCTGGGGCAGGTCGGGGCGGGGATGCTTGTCGACGGGCTTCTCGGGAACGGGAGTCGCTCCTCGGTCGTGGATCGGCGCAGTGCGGCACGTTCGACACCCCGTTGCGAGGGGGCGTCGAGCCACTCCTCGGGGTGCCCACGCTGAAGTGATCCACACAGCCGGGCCCGGGTTCACGACGGGACACGCGGACGTGCGCGTGGTGACAGCACCTGGTCTCGCGAGAACCGGTTTGGTCCCCGCCGCACGGGGCACCCGGACCGGCAGGCGCTTGGGATCACAGGCCCGCCGCGGGAGCGGCCGGCCCTCGGCCGACGTGAGGTGAGTGCGATCCAGAGTCCTCCCGCTGCAACCCCTCCACCTCGTCAAAGGGAGAGCTCTCATGCTGATGGCCCACCCCACCGTCCTCGCCGACCTGATCGAGCAGTACGAAAGCCTGCGGGTCCGCCACGACGATGAGGCCGGCACCCAGGCGCGGCAGCGGCTCAGTGACGTCTCCTACACCCTGTGCGTCGCCACCGGCACCCGTGACATCACCGCCGCGCTGGCAGCCGCCCGCCGGCGGATCATGGGCGCCCGACCCGAACACGACGCCGTCAGAGCCGACGCCTGGCGCCTCCTGGCACCGAAGAGCTCGCCGCCGAGTCTGTGACGGGCGTTTCCCGAGGCCTCGGACGGGGACTCGGAACCGTGACCGGGCAAACCGGTGCAGAAGATCTACCGGTTCCCCAACGGGCCGGACGCGGAAGGAAGATGAAGTGCCGTGAGTGCGGAAGTCAGGAAGACGACGACCACTGACCGCAGGGCCGAGACCGGCTGGGCACGGGCCCGCCGGCTGCGCGGGAGCGGCCTGCGAACCTGTGTCCGGGCGACGCTCGACGGGAACGCCCGACAGGTGCGGCCGGGGGCCGAGGAGAACGTCATCAGGGGCGAGGACTGAGTCCCGCTGAAGCCCGGCCCGGCCAGGGAATCCCTGCTGCCGAGCGGACAGCCGGCCTCACGGCGGAGGCCGGCTCTGTCGTGGCCGTGCGGGGCCCATCGCGCCGTGGGACGGTCCGGCGGGCCCCGCTGACAGGACCTGTTTCGGCTGTGTGGAGGTGTGTGCCAGCTGCGGAAGCCCCTGTCCGTCTAGGCTGCTCCCGAGCACCTGAGCAGGTTGGCGCAGTGAGCGGACAGTGGTCTACGGGAGGGCTGACCTCATGAGCAGGGTCTGGTTCATCACCGGTGCGAGCAGCGGCTTCGGGCGAGCCGTCGCCGAAGCGGCGGTCGCCGCGGGGGACGTCGTCGTCGGCGCCGCACGGCGGACGGGCGCGCTGGACGGCTTTGTGGCCGCCCATCCCAAACAGGTCCAGGCGCTGCGCCTGGACGTCACCGACCTGGCCGCGGTCGAGACCGCCGTACAGGATGTCGTCGCGTGGCACGGGCGGATCGATGTGCTTGTCAACAACGCGGGGCGGACGCACGTCGGTGCCGTCGAGGAGACCACCGACGCGGAACTGCGGGCCCTGTTCGACCTGCATGTGTTCGGGCCCGCCGCACTCGTACGGGCCGTGCTGCCGCACATGCGGGAACGGCGCTCGGGCGCGATCGTGCAGATGAGCAGCGTGGGCGGGCAGCTGTCCTCCCCCGGCTTCGGGGCGTACAGCGGAACCAAGTTCGCGCTGGAGGGCATGTCCGAGGCGCTCGCAGCGGAGGTCCGGGAGTTCGGGATCAAGGTGCTGATCGTCGAACCGGGGGCCTTCAGGACCGACCTGTTCGACAGCGGCCGGGCGGGCGCCAGCCCCGAACTCGGCGCCTACGCCGGTACGGTCGGCAAGACCCGCCGCATGGTCGCCGAGAGCGACGGCGCCCAGCCCGGCGACCCGGCGAAGGCGGCGGCCCTGATCCTCGCCGCCCTCGACGCCGGGCACACCCCGCTGCGCCTGCCCCTCGGCGACGACGCGGTCACCGGCGTACTCGGCCATCTCGATCAGGTACGGGGTGATGTCGCCGGCTGGGAGAAGCGCGCGCGGGCGACGGGCTTCGAGGGCGGCTGACGCTGCCGGGGACGGATGTCAGGCCGGCGCCAGCCCTGTCTTGAGCCCCGCCCCGCACAACGGCACCACCGCCGTTCGCGTCCCGAACACCCCCTCCCGCACCGCCGCCCAGCAGGCCACGCCGGTCGACTCCACGTACAGCCCCTGGGACGCCAAGTCCCTCTGCGCGTGCCGGATCTGATCCTCCGTCACTGTCAGGAAGGTGCCGCCCGAGTCGCGTACCGCGCGCAGAATCTGGCGGGCGCGGGGCGGGTTGGGGATCGCGATGCCCTCCGCGAGGGTGGGAGACACCGGGGGCGGGGTGGTGCCGGTCAGGTCGGCGGCGCCCTCCGTCCAGGCGTGCGCCAGCGGGGCGACGGCCGCCGACTGGACGGCGTGGAGGGCGGGCCGCCGGTCGATGAGCCCCGCTCCGTGCAACTCGGCGATGGCCAGCGCCGCGCCCAGCAGCAGGGTGCCGTTGCCGACCGGCACGACGATGACATCGGGGAGACGGCCTCCCATGTCCTCCCACAGTTCGTGGACGTACGTCTTCGTGCCGTGCAGGAAGTACGGGTTGTGGACGTGGGAGGCGTAGAACGTGCCCGGGGCGTCCGCCGCCTCGCGGGCCGCTGCCGCGGCGGCCTCCCGGTCACCGTCGATCACTCGCACCCTCGCCCCGTGCGCCTGGATCTGCTCCAGCTTCTTCGCGGAGGTGCCCTCGGGGACGTACACCGTGCAGGGCAGACGGGCGCGGGCGCAGTAGGCGGCGATCGCCGTCCCGGCGTTGCCGCTGCTGTCGGCGATCACCTGGCGGGGGCCGAGACGCAGTGCCAGCTCGGCGAGGAGTACCGCGCCCCGGTCCTTGAAGGAGAGGGTCGGCATCAGGAAGTCGAGCTTCGCCGAGACGCCGTCGCGCAGTTCGACGAGGGGGGTGCGGCCCTCTCCGAGGCTGGTGGTGGGGGTGGAGAGGGGGAGCGTTTCGGCGTAGCGCCAGAGGGAGTTCACCCTGCCGGTGAGGGATTTGAGGGGCGCCGGGGTCGGGGCGAAGTCGAGATCCAGGGGGCCTCGGCAGAGGGGGCAGCACCAGGTGAGGGAGCCTGCGGGGACGCGGGTGCCGTCCGTGGGGCAGTAACAGTCCGGCAAGGGGGTCATGTACGCAGAGTAGTTGCGTACGGGGCTTCCCACCCGCATGCCGTTTGCGCATCCGTCCGGCGCGGGTCCAGGTACACCCCCCGCCCCCAGGGACGGGGCCGATGGGGGCGGCCGGGGCGAAACTCCCCTACCATGCGCGAAGTCGCACGCCAGTTCACATCACCACATCACCCGACGAGGAGCCCGGTACTCGTGGCCATACCCCCGCCCCCCGGTCCCGACCAGCCGCCGGCGCCCTCGCCGTACCCCTCGTATCCGGGCCAACCCCACCACTACCCCCAAGGCCCCTACGCGCCCTGGCCCCAGGGCTACTCCCCGTACAACCGGCCGACCCCCGTCAACGGCGTCGCCATCGCCTCCCTCGTGCTCGGCATCCTCTGCTTCCTGCCCGCCCTCGGCCTCGTCCTCGGCATCGTCGCGCTCGCGCAGATCCGTAGGAAGGGCGAGCGCGGAAAGGGCATGGCGATCGCCGGCTCCGTGCTGTCGACCGTCGGCCTCGCCCTGTGGGCTCTCCTCCTCGGCACCAACGGCCTGTCCGACGCCTGGGACGGCTTCAAGGAGGCCGCCAGGGAGGAGAACAGCACCTTCTCCCTCGCCAAGGGCGACTGCTTCGACACCCTGGACGGCTCCCTGGAAGGCCTGGCCTACGACGTCGACACCGTGCCCTGCTCCGTCGCGCACGACGGCGAGGTGTTCGCCAGTTTCCAGCTCCCCTCCGGCGCCTACCCGGGCGACGACCGCGTCACCGAGCTCGCCGACGACAAGTGCTACGCCCTCCAGGACAGTTACGCCATGGACACCTGGGCCGTGCCCGGTGACGCCGACGTCTACTACCTCACCCCGACCCGCCAGAGCTGGCGCCTCGGCGACCACGAGGTCACCTGCGTGTTCGGCAACGTCGACGCGCAGGGCACCCTCACGGGCTCGCTGCGCAACGACGCGACGACGCTCGACGCCGACCAGCTGGCGTATCTGAAGGCGGCCCACGCCCTCAACGCGGCGATGGACACGGCGCCCGGGGAGGAGTACGTCGAGGACGACCTGCCGGGGCACAAGGAGTGGGCGCAGCGGGTGACGGACGCGCTCGACGAGCAGACCCTCCTGCTCACCGAACACCGGTTCGCCGCCGCCGCCTCGCCCAGCGTCACCGCGGTCGTGAAGGACCTCCGCAGCGCGCGCGAGGAGTGGGCGAAGGCGGCGGACGCCACCGACGTCGACACCTTCTACGACCACTACGACACCGGCACCGACCTGCTCGACGCCGACCGCACGGTCACCGCCCGCAAGGCGCTGGGACTCGCGACGACCCCGCCTTCGTACGAGCAGGGGAGCGAGAGCGGCGGCGGGGGCGGGGGTGGAGGAGAAGACACCGGTATCGAGGTGTGAGGACGGCCTGAGCGGGGAGAACGTGCCTGCGCAATGCCGTGCGGCGTCTCGTGGTGCCAGGCGCCATGCCTTCCGGCGACGCAAGTCATCACATCGAGTGATTCTCTGGCCTTTGCTTGCATGTCACAACCCACGGTTGCCACGCTGTCGCTGTCTGTACAACCTGATGGGAGCGGCCAGTGACATTCGGTGAGCAGCCGGCCTACCTGCGTGTCGCGGGTGATCTACGAAACAAGATCGTCGACGGTTCGCTCCCCCCGCACACCCGCCTCCCCTCCCAGGCCAGGATCAGGGAGGAGTACGGCGTCTCGGACACGGTCGCGCTGGAGGCGCGCAAGGTGCTGATGGCCGAGGGCCTCGTCGAGGGCCGCTCCGGATCGGGCACGTATGTGCGTGAGCGGCCCGTGCCGCGCCGGATCGCCCGCTCCGGCTTCCGTCCGGACGGCGGCGCGACCCCCTTCCGTCAGGAGCAGTCCGACGCGGAGGCGCGCGGCACCTGGGAGTCCAGCAGCGCGCAGGCCGCCGCGAGCGGTGCCATCGCCGAACGGCTCTGCCTCCTGCCCGGCGACCGCGTGATGTGCACGAAGTACGTCTTCCGGGACGCCGGCGAGGTCATGATGCTGTCCACCTCCTGGGAGCCCCTCGCCGTCACCGGCCGTACGCCGGTGATGCTGCCCGAGGAGGGCCCGCTCGGCGGTATGGGCGTCGTCGAACGCATGGCGGCCATCGACGTGATCGTGGACAACGTCACGGAGGAGGTCGGCGCCCGCCCCGGCCTCGCCGAGGAGCTGCACGCCCTGGGTGGTGTTCCCGGGCATGTGGTGGTCGTCGTGCAGCGCACGTACTACGCCTCGGGGCGCCCGGTCGAGACGGCCGACGTCGTGATCCCCGCGGACCGCTACCGGGTGGCGTACCACCTGCCGGTGAAGTAGCCCGCCGTTCCGGCGTCAGTTGGAGCCGGGCGATCCCGGTCGGAGCCGGGCGATCCCGGCCGGATCCGGCCGGATCCGGTGAAGTAGCCCACACTCCGGGGCGGTTGACCTCCCGAACGCTCCCCCTTTCACCGCTGCCCCGCCAATCGCCCCCGCCGGCCGGGGTGTTGGATTCTGGCCGTTCTCGCAGGTCGTCCCGAGGGGCGCGGTGTGCCGTTGACCGGACGCTCCGTGCCCTTTCGACGGCGCGTTCGATGTTGTGCGCCCCTCGCCCCCTGGCCGGTTGGCGTACCTCTTTGTGAAAAGCCGTATTCGCTGCGTAAAGGTTGGGCGTAGGCTCGGGCATATGCGGAATGCGGTTTCCTTAGCGGGCGGGGCGCGGCGCAAGCCGGGGGCGGGAAGTGGAGGGGCTCCATGAGCGACGGGACGATCACTCTTCCCTGGCTCGTCATACGGCAGGACGACAACGGCAATCGCTACCGCGTGGGCCGGTACGCGACCCGTGCGGAGGCTCAGAAGATCGCCGACAGCCTCGACGACCGCGGGCACAGGCAGCTCTACTGGGTCGAGCGGATCGGGCAGAACGGAACCCGGTGACCGGGCTCCCGTAGGCTCCGGTCCATGACGGAACGGACGGAACCGGCGCCAGGACCGGAGCGTGCGGCCGAGCGGATCGTGGTCGTGGGCGCCGCCGTGCTGCGCCACGGACATCTCCTCGCCGCCCGCCGCAGCGCGCCCCCCGAGCTGGCCGGCCGCTGGGAGCTGCCCGGCGGCAAGGTCGAACCGGGCGAGGCACCGGAGGACGCCCTTGTGCGCGAACTGCGCGAGGAACTGGGCGTCGACGCCGAGCCCGTCGAACGCATCCCGGGGGAGTGGCCCCTGCGGGCGCCGTACGTCCTGTGGGTCTGGACCGCGCACCTCCCGGCCGGCTCGGCCGAGCCGAAGCCCCTCCAGGACCACGACGAACTGCGCTGGCTGACTCCGGCCGAGATCTGGGACGTGGACTGGCTGGATCAGGACGTCCCGGCGGTACGGGAAGCGGCCGCCCGGCTGGCGTGACGCTCGCGGTATCGATGCATGGGCTCGTGAGGCGTGTGGGGCGCCCGGTGCGTGCGCCGTGTACGCCGTTTGTGCCACTGTGCGCCCCCAGGGGCGGTAATCGGCACCAAATACCGGGTATGTGCCCATTAACCCCACGAAACCGGACATGGGTGGGTCGCTTGCCTGGGAAGTGATCGGCGTGATCGACACCGAAGGCGACTGTGCCGAATGGAGCTTTCCCGCAGAGCCCGGCGCAGTCCGCGGAGCCCGTACGGTGGTGCGTGCACAACTGCGCAACTGGGGGCTCGACTCCCTCGGTGACATCGCGGCCCTGCTGGTCAGCGAGCTGGTGACCAACTCCCTCAGGCATGCCACGGGCCCCATCGGCGTACGGCTGGTGCGACCCGTCAGGACCTCGGCCACGCTCCTGGTCGAGGTCTCCGACCCGCTGCCCGAACCGCCCCGCGAGCGCGCGGCCGGCCCCGACGAGGAAGGCGGCCGAGGTCTCCAGCTGGTCGCCCACTCGTCCAGCCGCTGGGGCACCCGCCTTGCCGACGCGGGCAAGACGGTGTGGTTCGAGCTCCCGGTGCCGGGATGAGCGGGACAGGAACGGCCCCCAAGTACCGGGCGTACTGACGGCGACGAACCGTGCGCGGTGGTGAAGGGCGGCTGTACGTCCGCCCCCGCCCTGTCGACCGTGTGGTTCAGGCCACTGGCAGTTGTGGTGGATCGTGGTTCGACCCGTGGTCCCCTGGTTAGAAGACTGGGAGTGTTGTCGCGGGCCGGTCCGAAAAGCATCGGGATCGTCCCGTGATCGTGAACACCGTGTTGTGGGGCGCCGTAGTGCTGGATACTGCGGGCAGCCGCCCCCGGTGACCGGTGCCGGACGCGGTGAGCTGGAGGGGACGGTTCGCGTGAGCGAGATACCAGCGAAGGCCACGGAGTCCAAGGACCCGTCGGGCGGCGCGAGTGCGAGGGCCACGGGTGATGCCGCGGCCGGTGTGCCACGTCGGGCGCCGGGCGTCGGGGGTCGTGCCGACGGTGACGTGATACGCGATGCGACACGTGAAACCACGCGTGACACCATGGGCGATCCGGTGCGCGACGCGACACGTGGCACCGGGCTGGACCCCACGCGTGACGTGACAGGTGACCCCATGTGGCAGAGCAGCCCGCCAGGCTCGATCTACGACTACATCAAGGTGGCGTCGTTCTCCATCGGCGCGGACGGTCTCGTCGACCAGTGGAGCCTGCGCGCCGAGAAGATCTTCGGTATCCCGGCCGCACGGGCGGTGGGCATGGATCCCATCGCGGCGTTCATCGACCCCGATCTGCGGGAGCGCGGCCAGCGGAAGATGGCGGAGATCCTCGACGGCCGGGAGTGGACGGGCGTCGTTCCGTTCCGCATCCGCGAGCCCGAACTGGCTGAGGACGGCCCGCGGGAGGGGCTCGCCGAGGTCTATGTGATGCCGACGCGGACGGAGGAGGGCGAGAAGGCCGCCGTATGCATCGTCGTCGATGTCCGTACCCTCCGTCAGATCGAGACCGACCTCGCCGCCTCGCAGGCGATTTTCGGACAATCCCCGTTCGGCTTTCTGCTGATCGACACCGAGCTCCGGGTCCGGCGCGCCAACCAGCGCTTCGCCTCCATCTACGGCGGCACGGTCGACGACCACCGGGGCCGCGGTGTCTACGACTACCTGCGCTCTCCCGAGGCCGAGCGGGTCTCGGCGACGCTCCGCCGTGTCCTGGAGACCGGTGACTCGATAACGGACATGCACATCACCGGCTTCGTGCCCGGCTCCGACGAGCGCCGGCACTGGTCGGTCAACCTGTACCGCGTGCACAGCGGCACCGGCCGCCCCATCGGTGTCGCCTGGCTCGGCCTCGACATCACCGCCCGCCGCGCCGCCGCCCGCGAGGCCGCCGCCGCACGGCGCAATCTCGCCCTTCTGAACGAGGCCGGCTCCCGCATCGGGAACTCCCTGGACCTGGAAACGACCGCGCGGGAACTCCTCGACGTCGTCGTCCCCGGCTTCTGCGACCTCGCGACCGTCGACCTCTACCAGGGGCTGCTGGCCGGCGACGAGACCCCGCCCGGGCTCGCCGACGGCAGCGCCGAACTGCGCCGGGTCGCCTTCGCCAGCGCCGTCTCCGACGCACCCTTCGCCGGGGGCCAGGAGCCCGTGGCTGTCGGCGCCGTGCACCACTTCGCGTTCAACTCGCCCTGCGCGGACGCCCTGCGCACCGCCCGCCCACAGCTCGTCCCCGCCGAGGACAACGGCGCCATCCAGTCCACGCTGGCCGTCCCGATGGTCGCGCACGACACCGTCGTGGGCCTCGCGCAGTTCTCCCGTACGAAGGGCAGCGAGCCGTTCGGGGAACGGGACCGGTCGCTGGCCTGGGAGTTGGCCGCGCGCGCCGCCGTCTGTATCGACAACGCCCGGTTGTACCGGCGTGAGCACGAGCGGGCCCTGATCCTCCAGCGCTCCCTGCTGCCCCCGGGTGACCCGGAGGCCTCCGGCCTCGACATCGCCTGCCGTTACCTGCCCGGCAACGCGGCCACCGAGGTCGGCGGCGACTGGTTCGACGTCATCGAACTCCCCGGCAACCGCACCGCGCTGGTGGTCGGCGACGTGATGGGGCGGGGGCTGCGCGCCGCCGTCGCCATGGGGGAACTCCGTACCGCCGTCCGCACCCTGGCGCTCCTCGACCTCGAACCGGCGGAGGTCCTCTCGGCGTTGGACGAGATCGCGCGCGGCCTCGGCACCCCCGGTGGCGTCCAGCAGGCCACCCGCGCCGCCCGCCAGCCCCGCGACGCCGACCTCCTGGAGGTGTACCTCGCGACCTGCATCTACGCGGTCTACGACTCCGTGACCCGCAGGTGCACCTTCGCCAACGCCGGCCATCTGCCGCCCGTGCTCGTCGAACCGGGCGAGGACGCGCTGATGCTCGACGTGCCGCCGGGTATGCCGCTCGGGGTCGGCGGCGAGCCGTTCGAGGAGGTGGAGGTCGAACTGCCCGAAGGTTCTCTGCTGGCGCTCTACACGGATGGACTGGTCGAATCCCGCGACCACCCGCTCGACGAGGGCCTGCAAGCGTTCGTCGGCGCCCTCCGCGACCCCTCCCAGCCGCTGGAGGACGTCTGCGACCACGTCCTCAGCACCCTCGACACCCACCACGGCGAGGACGACATCGCCCTGCTGATGGCACGTGTCCAGGGGCTGCCCGCCGATTCCGTCGGCGACTGGACCCTGCCGCGAGAACCGCGCAGCGTGGGCCGCGCCCGCGAGTACACCCGCACCCAGCTCACCGCCTGGGGTCTCGAACCCCTCATCGACACCACGGAGTTGCTGGTCAGCGAGCTGGTCACCAACGCCCTGCGCTACGGCGAGGGCGAGATAAGGCTCCGGCTGCTTCTCGACCGCATGCTGGTGTGCGAGGTGTGGGACGCCGGCCTCGTCCAGCCGCGCCGCCGCCGCGCCCGCGACACCGACGAGGGCGGACGCGGACTCCAGCTGGTCGGCCTGCTCAGCGCGGCCTGGGGCTCCCGCCGGACCCCGCGCGGCAAGACGGTGTGGTTCGAGCTCCCGCTGCCGGACGCGGGAACGGTCCTCGCGGACCCGGCGGAGGCGCTACTGAGCCTGTTCTGACGGCGCAGGCCGCCGCCGTCGGTCGTGTCCCGCTTCGTGGTGCAAGCGACCTTGCCCGACGCGTTCCGGTAGGCCGCGCGTCGGCCACCTCGTGGGACACGGCTCCCGGGTCGCGCGGCGGCTGACCGGCCGTCAGCGCCATGCGCGGCCCCGAACCGCGCCGATG
>NZ_JAVFVX010000093.1:0-30926 GCF_033441795.1 Streptomyces sp. ADMS
ACGTCGCCGTCCCCGCCGCCACCCCGCTGATCTCCCTCATCGAGGAGGCCACCGGGGCCACCGACACGGTCGCCCTGCTGCGGCTCAGCAAAGCCGGCGTCGACGTCATCGAAACGGCCATCACACCGCAGTCCAGGACGGCGGGCCGTGCCCTGGGCGACGTCCCGTTGCCCGAGGGCACAGTCGTCGCCACGATCGTCCGCGACGGACAACCGACCGTGCCGGATCCGGCGGTGCGGCTCCGACCCGGTGACGAGATCCTGCTCGTCTCGCACAACGCGACCGAGCATGAGATCCACGCGGCGTTCCAGTGAACGGTCACCGCTCCGGGCTCCGAGCCGCCCAGCGCAGCCGGACGCCGTCCTCGTGCTCGGCCTGCTCCAGGGCGAGGTCGGCCCGGTCGAGCGCCTCCCGCAGGCGGGGAATCCAGTGGCGCCGCAGGGCGCGGACCCGGTGCCGGGTGCTGATGACCTCGGCGCCCAACAGTTCGGCGGCAGCATGAGCGGCGGCGTACTCGCCGCCGGCGCGCAGGGCACGGCCGTAGGCCGCTTCGGCGTGCACGAGGGCGGTGTTCGTGGGAGCGGCGGCAGTGGGTGATCGGGCGGGTACGGACACAGCGGCCGCCGCGGGGTGGCGTACCCCCATGGAGGTGGTCCAGCGCAGTGTGACCTCGGCGGGACCGATGCCCGCGGCGGCCGCGTCGAGGGCCTGTTCCCCGCCCAGGAAGAGCCCCCTCAGTAGCCAGTTCTCGGCCTCGGACAGCAGGTCCCGCCAGGCGCGGGCTGCTGACCTCTCCGCGCTCAGCAGCCGCTCGTGCTCGGAGCGCAGGATACGGAGCTTCTGCTCCAGCAGGTCGGCTCCGCGTTCGGCGACATCGAGGCTGTGCCGCAGTCGCAGCCGTCCCGCCCGGCCGGGCGGTACACGGCGGGCGCCGGTCATCGGGACGCCTCCGTGTCCGGTGCTTCCTTCGCCCCGTGGGCGTCGAGGAGCCCGGTGGGGAGCATGGAGAGCTGGCTGCGGGGCAGTGTGAGCAGGGCCCGCCAGCCGCGTTCGAGCGAGGCGTCGAGGCTGCGGGACTCGTCACTGCGCTGGTCGGCGAAGTCCCTCAGGAACGCCTCCTCGAAGTCGAGGTAGCGGCGGTCGGTGGAACTCAGCGCCGCCTGGCCGACCAGGTCCGCGAGGTCACGGACCTGCCGGGCTCGCGCCAGGGCGGCCAGCAGCTGGGCCGCGACGTCGAGGTGGTCATCACGGGTACGGCCGGGGCCGGCGCCCTTGCGCATCAGCCGGGAGAGGGAGGACAGGGCGTCCAGCGGTGGGTACACGCCCCGCGCGTGAGTCTCCGGCGAGAGCACGATCTGGCCCTCGGTGATGTAGCCGGTCAGGTCGGGTACGGGATGGGTGATGTCGCCTGCGGGCATGGTGAGCACCGGCAGCACGGTGACCGAGCCGGGACGCCCACGGATGCGTCCGCAGCGCTCGTACAGGGAGGCCAGGTCGCTGTAGAGGTAGCCGGGGTAGGCGCGGCGGGCGGGGATCTCCCCGCGGGCGGCGGAGACCTCGCGCAGGGCCTCGGCGTACGTCGTCATGTCGGTCATCACGACCAGGACGTGCCGTCCCTCGGTGAAGGCGAGGTGCTCGGCGACGGTGAGCGCGATGCGAGGGGTGAGGATCCGTTCGATCACCGGGTCGTCGGCGGTGTTCAGCAGCAGGACCAGTTCCCCGGCCGCGGAGCGTTCCTCCAGGACGTCACGTACGAAGGAGGCGTCGGCGTGCGTGAGCCCCATGCCCGCGAAGACGACACTGAACGCCTCTCCGCCGACGGTGGCCTGCGCGGCGATCTGGGCGGCCAGCTCCAGATGCGGCAGCCCGGCCACCGAGAACACCGGCAGTTTCTGCCCCCGTACCAGCGTGGTCAGGGCGTCGACGGCCCCGATACCGGTGAGCACCGGTTCGGACGGCGGCTCACGCCGGACCGGGTTGACGGGGGAGCCGCCCACCTCGGCCTGGTGGGAGCCGAATATGGGTGGCCCGTCGTCGACAGGTGCCCCGCGGCCGTTGCAGACACGGCCGAGCCAGTCCGTGCCGACCGGGACGCGTAGTGGGCTGCCCGTGAAGACCGCGCGGACGCCCTGCGGGTCCATGCCCGCAGTGCCCTCCAGCACCTGGACGACCGCCAGGCCGCGGTCGGCGTCCAGCACCACGCCGTGGCGCCGTTCGCCCGAGGCGAGCGTGATGTGCGCGTACTCGTCCCAGCCGACCCCGGAGACCCCCTCAACGACCGCGAGCGGCCCCCGGAGCTCGCGCACCGCCGTGTACTCGATTCCGCCGGAGAGGCTCATGACCGCACTTCTCCCAGCCTGGCGAGCATGGCGTCACGCCGCGCCGCCACCCCGGTGGCGTCGTGCGGCCCCGTGTCCTCCCGGGTGCGCAGCAGCGGGCCGAAGTCGACCTCCTCGACCGACGCCGCCGGAACGCCGGAGTCCACCAGCTCCCGGCAGCGGTCGACGACCGCCAGGACAGCGTCGGCCAGTGCGGCCGTCTTCTCCGGCCCGCAGTACGCGTCATGCTCCGACAGCGCGCTCTGCTGCAGCACGCCCTCCCGCACCAGCCTGCCCGCGAGCACGCTGATCCGCTCCCGCGCCGGAAGGGCGGCGATCCCGATCAGGTCCACCAGGTCGGCCAGTCGGTCGGCCTCCGCCAGTGCCGCACCCACCCGGTTGCGGTGCCGGGACCACGCCGGATCTCCGGCCGCCCGGTGTCCGGCGGCCAGCACGGGGACGTCCCGGGAGAAGGACCCCGCCCAGGAGAGGGCCGGGTAGTGGCGGGCGTAGGCGAGGTCGCGGTCCAGGGTCCACAGGCAGCGGACGAAGCGTTCGGTGTGGGCCGTGACCGGTTCGGTCATGTCCCCGCCTGGCGGGGACACCGCGCCGATCACGGTCACCGAGCCCCGGTCACCGCCGAGTGTGGTCACGGCGGCGGCCCGCTCATAGAAGGCCGCGATGGCCGAGGCCAGTCCGGCCGGATAACCCTCTTCGGCGGGCAGCGCGCCGGTACGGGAGGCGAACTCGCGCAGCGCCTCGGCCCATCGGGAGGTCGAGTCGGCGATGACCACCACGTCCAGGCCCATGTCACGGAAGTACTCGGCGACCGTCACCCCTGTGTGGACACTGGCCTCGCGCGCCATCATCGGCATGTTGGAGGTGTTCGCGATCGTCACCGTGCGGTCGGCCAGGCGTCCGCCGGTGCGCGGGTCCTGAAGCTCCGACAACTCGGTGATGACGTCGGCCATCTCGTTGCCGCGCTCTCCGCAGCCGACGTAGACGATGACGTCCGCGTCGCACCACTTGGCGATCTGCTGGAGCAGCACCGTCTTGCCGGTGCCGAAGCCACCGGGCACCGCGACCGTGCTGCCCCGGGCCACGGGAAAGAGGAGGTCGACCACTCGCTGACCGGTGTTGAGGGCATCGTGGGTGTCGACGCGCTCCCGCACGGGACGGGGCCTGCGCGCCGGCCACAGGGCGCCCAGCCCCACTTGGGTACCGCCCACCACGGCCACCACAGCGTCCTGTGAGTGGCTCCCAGGACCGGCGATCTCAGTCACGATGCCCCCGCAGCCGGGTGGCACCAGTACCTTCACCCGTACCGGCCCCGCGTCGCGGATCTCCCCGAGTGCCTGGCCCTCGGCCAGTTCCTCGCCCTCCGCTGCCAGGGGGGAGAAGGACCATGTGCGTTCCGCTGCCTCGGTCCGCCGCGTGTCCGGGAGCAGCCAGTCGCCGGCGCCGGACAGCGGACGGAGCAGCCCGTCGAAGATCCCGCCGAGCAGCTCCGGGCCGAGCCGCACCGACGGCGGCCGACCCCGAACAAGCGCCGACTGTCCCGGAGCGAGCCCGCCGGTGTACTCGTACGCCTGGACGGTGACGACGTCACCGCTGATGGCCACGACCTCGCCGGGCAGTCCGGCAGGGCCGATCGAGACCAGGTCGTACATCGCGGTGCCGCCCGCGTACTCCATCTCGACCAGCGGCCCGGTAACGCGCAGGATCCTGGAGACCGGCTGCCGGGCGACAGGCGGGCGGTCCGTCCCGGTGAACGTCGTCACGGCTCCCACAGGCTGCGCACCTCCGCCCCCATGCTGTCCAGGGCGCGATCGGCCAACGCGGTCAGCGACAGGTCGACCCGCCTGCCCGGTACCTGGGCCACCACACCCCCGTCGGCGGACTCGGCTACCTCGGCGCCGGGACCGAGGAGCACCCGGGCGCGCTGCTCCAGCCGCTCCCGGAGTGCCACGTAGCCGTCGGCCCGACGCAACTCCCGGACCCGTTCGGCGGCCTCGCGGCACAGTTGCTCGTATGGCTCGCGCCGAGCGGCGAGCGTGCGGGACCTGGCCTCCCGCCTGGCCCTGACGAAGCGGTCACGGGCGGCGTCGGCTCCGTCGGCCTCGCCTTGGCGCCGGGCGTCTTCGAGGATCGCCCGGGCCTCGGCCCGGGCCTGATCGAGCCGGGCGGCGGCTTCCCGCTCGGCGTGGGCCAGGAGCGCGTCCGCATCGGCGTGAGCGGCTCGCAGCAGCTCTGACCGGACCGGGTCGAGCGCGTCCGTCGTCGGATCGGCAGTCGGGGACGTCATGGCGGCATCACGGTGGTCAGTCGGCGGCTGCCCGCAGGCAATCCGTGGTCCTGCTCCAGCGCCTCGGCCGCTGCAGGGGTGAGGATCACCAGGTCGACGCCGTCCGGAAGGCTCCGCCAGCCCCGGCGTACGGCCTCGGGATCGTCGGCGACGAGGACGACCGCTCCCGCCAGGGCGAGACCGGCAACCCGGGCCCGCTCTCCGAGGGCGGCGACGCGTCCCATGGTCATGCCTTCCCGATGAGGATGACCGCGACGACCAGCCCGTAGATGGCGATGCCCTCGGCCAGGCCGACGATGACCATGGCCCGGCCGAACAGTTCGGGCCGTTCGCTGAGCGCCGCGAGGGCGGCCGCCCCGGTGTAGGCGACGGCGATGCCCGCGCCGATGGTGGAGGCGGCCACCGCGATCGCGGCTCCGATCAGAGCGGCGGAGCCGGAGCCCGAGTCCTGAGCGGCCGTGGTCGCGGCCTGAGCGGATCCGCCGCCGAGCGCCAGGGTCAGCACCACGGTGGCGGCCACCAGGAGCACCGCGTCGGCGGCGACCATCCACCACAGGGCCGTCCGGCCCGAGCGCCGCAGCACCAGGCGTGCGGCGACGAATCCCGCCGCGATGACGGGCAGAGCCAAGAACCAGGTGATCACGAGTGCTCCTCCCTCGCCGGGCCGAGCCGGGCGGCCTCCCCAGCTGCGGGCGGCCCGATGTCGGCGGCCGAGCCCGGGATGTGTTCGACGGGCAGATGCCAGGGTCTGAATGGACGGCCCTCTCCCTCGAAGAGCCGGGAGAAGAGTTCGTAGTACTCCAGGCGCAGCGCCTGGACGCCGGCCACCAGTGCCTCCAGCGAGAAGGCCAGGGCGTTGCCCGCGAGGAACACCAACAACGCGGCGACGACTCCGGCCGGACCCCGGCCCGCCAGAGCTCGCGTGCCGTCCCAGACGATCGCGCCGAGCGCCGCATGGGTCAGCCCGAAGGCCGCGAGTCGCGCGAAGGACACGACGTTGGAGCCGATCCGGACCAGAGCGTCGAGGAGCTGGATGCCGGTCTGTACGGCTCCGCCCGGGCCGCCCGCCGTGGTCGCGTACAGCCCCGCCCCGGCCAGGGCCAGGCCGCCGACGGCGATCGCGGCCCCCACGGCGGCGAACGCCGGCTCGCCGAGCCACACACATCCGGCGACGGCGGCGAGACCGAGGTAGAGCGCGGCCCCGGCGACACCGGTCGTCGAATACACGGCCGCAGCCGGTCCGCCCTCCCGCCACCGGTTCACGATGCCCACGGCATAGGCGAAGGCCAGCAGCACGGCGCCGAACACGACGGCGGCGGCCAGCAGCCGCATGGGCTCCTCCAACGGTGCCAGCCACAGCACGGGCAGCACGCCGGTCGGGCCGAAGAACTCGCCGTACGCCACCCCCGCCAGGGTGGCGGCCAGTCCGGCCCCGGCGACGAACGGCCACAGATGGCGCAGCGGCGCCAGTCGGCGCGGCCGACCGGTACGCAGCACAAGGGCGAGGGCGACGAGCAGCAGCCCGTGCCCGGCATCGCCGAACATCACGCCGAACATCACTGCGTAGACGATCCCGGCCGGCAGGGTGGGATCGAGGTCGGCGTAGGGCACGGTGCCGTACGTGCTGACCAGAGGCGTGAAGGAGCGCCGCATGGTTCTCGCCGGGTGCGCCGGGGTTGTGGTGTCCGCTCCGGTCAGCAAGGTCGGCGGATCGATGCCGTGCGGGGTCCTCAGCACCACCAGCGCGCCCCCGGCACCAGCGATGCGCGCCGCCGTGGCGCCCACCTCTGCCTCGGGGCACCAGCCGGCCAGTGCGGCGGCCTCGCCGTGCCGGACCGCGCTGCCAAGGCGCTCCTCCAGCTGCGCCTCGCCCGCCAACAGATCCGTTCGGCCCTCGCGCTCCAGGGCGTCCAGGTCGGGGAGAGCCTCGCTGAGAACCGCTTGCCCCGGCTCGGTGCGCAGCCGCCGCAGTCGCGTCGCCACGGGCCTTCGGACTTCCGGCCCACCGTCCCCGGCCAGGTCGATCTCAACGCGGCCCGCTTCGGCGATCCGGACCAGGCTCTCCCGCAGCGCCTTCTCGGGGGCCACGACGGCCACCCTGCGCATCCTGACCGGAACCGCCGGCTCAGCCCGGGGCATCGAGCACCTCCCCGAGCCAGTCCCCTGGGCCACCGCCCCTGGCGGCCAGCTCCAGCGCGCCACGGATCCGCCAGGCGTCGACCGACAGCAGCGCCACGGCTCCCACGACCGGCTGGGGGCCGAAACGGGCCCGGCGCAGTAGTTCACGGCCGTCTCGCTCGACCACGTCCCACCAGCGTGCCTCCGCCCGCCACAGGTCCGCCGCCTCGTCGACGTCGGTCAGCAGCCATCCGGCGTTGGCCGGCAGTACCTGCCGGAATTCGGCGTACGACCTCGCGCCCACCGCTCGCGGGCCGATCAGGCGTGCCGCCCGGTGGGCGGAGACGTCGGGCATCCGGCGGCCGACGACGAAGACCTCGCGGGCGAAGAGCAGAGCGAGCCAGGCCGCCGCCCAGCGTGCCGCGTCGGGAACGGCGGCGGCGAGCCGCACTCCGGCGGAGACCCGCATACCGGTGGCGATCGCGGCCGGCGAGTCGCCCCCGGGGTCACCCCAGGCGGAGGCTGCCAGCGCGGTACGCAGCTCCGACGGCGAACGGGTGCGGGCGACCCGCCTCCAGGCGATCGCCAGCGCACCCAGGCGGTAGGGCGGGGGGTGGAGGCGTTCTGTGCCCGGCTGCGGCAGATCGGCCGCGAGTGCGCTCAGATGGTGTTCGGTGTTGGTGATCTCGAATCCCGCGGCCAGTGCCCGGACGGCGTCCGTGCCGCTGGCCGGTTGCCAGCCGGCGAGGACCCGGAGATGCCACAGAAGTGTCGCCGAGACCGCACGCTGGGCTTCGGCCGGCGTGGCGCCCGGGGTGACATGGTGTCGGTACGGGGTGGCCGCCAAGTAGCGCAGGGCGTCGTCGAGTTCACGGGACGCCGCCACCTGCCTGGTGCCCTCAACGCCCAGGCACCTGGTCCGCAGAGCCCGTGCCCGGGTCACACCCGCCACCCGACCGGCCCCCATCAGGAACCACCTCCCCGTGGCCTCCCGGGGTCCTGAGCCCGGTGACCTTCCCCCGGCGGCACGGTCGACTCCTCGTCCGCCGCGAGGTCCTCCAGCACCAGGGCGAGCACCCGGTCGACGAACACGGGTGTCCGGCTCCTGGCACGGCCACGTACAGCGACCGCCTCGCGTTCTGCCTCGGCGAGCAGTGCCGCGGCCTCGCCATCGGCCGCGCGCAGAACCTGCTCGGCGGTGCGCACCCGTACCGGCCGGGCCTCCTCGTGCGCCGCGGCCACGATTGTCCCGGCCTGCCCTTCGGCTTCGCTGCGGCGCGACGCGGCAGCCGCGGCGGCCCGTTCGCGTACGTTCCGGGCCTCCGCCTCCGTCTGTTCGAGGAGGGCCAGGGGCGGTGTGAGTTCCGCACGGAGTTCGGCGGAACGGTCCGCGGGGACACCACCCGGTGCGGCACGGCCGGGCGACGCCGCCGGCCGGAACCGTGTCAAAAAGTCCCGGTAACCCGTCACACGCACTCCTCCAGGTGGGCCGAGGCCCCGCTTCCCAGTCTCCCCGGTGGACGATGGCCTGTCGCGTCGCGCTTGGCCGCCTGTCCCCCGGCGGGGCCGTTCGGCCCAGAGGCCGCACCGGTCGATCGATGCGAAACTGAGCCCACAGGTGAACGGCGTCCCCAGGAGGCAGCCGTGAGCGACTTCGAGCACAGCTCGGCGGAGAAAGAAGCCCGCCACACCATGCCGGGCCGCCCCTGGACACCCCAGGAGGAACCTCGCCAGGACGCACTGCGCCGCTACCTCGGTGCCATCGCCGGCGCCGCGTCGGCGAGGAGCACCGAGGAATCCGAGCGCCCTCACCGCGGGGAGGATGCCGAGCCGCCCGCCACCGCCGCACCCGGGCCGCCCGCCCCGGAACCGGCCGTACTCCGCGTGCGGGACGTCATGCGGGTGCCGGCAGCCTCCGTGGCCGGTGACATGCCGTTCCTGGACGTGGCCCACACGCTGGCCCGTGAGCAGGTGAGCGCCCTGCCGGTGGTCGACTCCGACGACCACGTGATCGGTGTCGTCTCGGAATCGGACCTGCTGGCCAAGGCCGCCGTGATGGCGGAGCCGCGTCGGCACGGAGCCGTCGGCAGGCTGTGGCAGCACCGCCTGTACGACAAGAGCCACGGCGACACGGCCGCCACGTTGATGACCTTCCCGCCCGTCACCGTCCACCCGGAGCAGAGGGTGGCGGACGCGGCGTGGACCGCCGCGCACGGCCGGTTGAAGCGCCTCCCCGTGACCGACCATCACGGTCGGCTCGTCGGTGTGGTGAGCCGGCACGATCTGCTGCGTGCCCTGATCCGCGACGACGCCGAGCTCCTCGCCGAGGTCGAGTCCCTGGTCGGCCGACACCTGCTGGACCCACGCGCTGTCGAAGTCACCGTGGAGAACGGCGTGGTGACCGTGGCGGGGAAAGTCAAAGAAACAGACAAAGCGCTCGTCCCCGAACTGCTCGCCTCAGTGCGGGACATCGACGACGTGGTGGGTGTCATCGACAACACCCAAGCGGCTTGAGCCGTTCACGTCCACGGAGGCACATCAGCCCGTGCGGGCGACGAGAAAGTCGGCACTGCCGGCCAGCGTGGTCAGCCGGGGTGTGTCCTCGTCCTCGATGCGGACACCGGACCGTTCGCTGAGCACCTCGACGAAACTCAGGAAGTCCAGGGAGTCCATCTCCAGCGCGTCACGGAACGCGTCGTCGGGCCCCAGTGCGGCGAAGTCGGCGTCCGGGACGATCCGGGAGATCGATTCCCTCACCATGTCCAGTGCGTCGGTTCGGTTGATGTTCACAGCTGCTCCGGGTTCTGCAGGAGGTGGGTGACCGCCGTGAGGTAGCGGGCGCCGACAGCGCCGTCCGTCGCTCGGTGGTCGGCCGAGAGGGTCGCAGTGACTACGGGCCGCACGCCCAGCATGCCGTCGACGGCGCACGGGCGGTCGACCACCCGCCCGAAACCGACGAGGGCCACCTGCGGCGGGTAGATCACTCCGAACACGGTCTCCACTCCCTGATCTCCGAGGTTGGTGACCGTGATCGTGGCGTCCGACACCTCGGAGCCGCGCAGTCTGCCCGTACGGGCCCGGGTGACCAGGTCCTTCAGGGCCGTCATCAGCTGCGGGAGTGCCAGGGTGTCGGCGTGGTGCAGTGCGGGGGCGACGAGCCCCCCGCCGCGCAGCGAGACGGCCACGCCGAGGTGGACGCCCTCGCCGGCCGTGAAGTGGTCGTCGGTCCAGGAACCGTTGAGCTCGGGGACATCCCGGGCCGCCAGGGCCGCCGCCTTGAGCAGCAGGGCAGCGGGGAGCAGCCGTTCGCCGAGCGGGCTGCGCCGGTTGTGCTCGTGCAGCCAGTCCATGGCGGCGGCCATGTCCACGGTCGTGGAGAGGTAGTAGTGGGGAATGTCCCGGTTGGCGCGGCTCATCAGACCGGCGATCGCCCGGCGCATGGCGGTCCCCCGGTCTCCCGGGAGACGCTCGGCGGACGGACGTACCGCGGGGGTGCCGACATGCGCGGACGGGGCCTCGGTCGCAGGCCCCGGGGCCCCGCGGCGTACGTCCGCGGCACGGACGGCCGAGTTCTTGCCCGTCCCCCTCACCATGGCCAGATCGACGCCCATTTCGGCCGCCAGTCTCCGGGCGAGAGGGGTTACCCGCAGGCGCGGTCGCCGGGCGGCCGCCGCTTCCTCAACGTCGGTTCGGGTGACACGTCCTCCGGGTCCGGAACCGTGCAGTGTCTCCAGTTCCACGCCGCTTTGCTCCGCCAGATGCCGGACCAGGGGACCTGCCTCGGTGTGGACGCCCTGTCGAGCGGTGGTCAGTACCGGGGCCGGGACCGTGGCGGGTTCGGGAAGCGGGGACGGGGGCTTGGCAGGCTCGCCCTTCGTCGGTGCGCGACGGGCCGCTCGTCGCTTCGCCGCCTTCTCGGTCTTTCCAGAAACCTCGGGTTGCCTGGCCTTGCGCGGTTCTCGGGTCGTGTGCGGCTTCTCCTCTCCTGCCGGGTGCTCGGGTTTCTTCGTCGGCACCCCGATCAGCGCGAGCGGTGTGCCCACCGGCACCGTCGTGCCGGGCTCGACGAGCAGCTCGGCCAGGGTTCCGGTCTCGAAGCACTCCACCTCGATGGTCGACTTCGCGGTCTCGACGACCACGACCGGATCGCCCTTGTGGACGAGGTCGCCGGGCTCCACCAGCCACTCCAGGAGCGTGCCCTCGTCCATGTCGGCACCGAGCGACGGCATGGTGAATTCAGCCATGGTCAGTCCACCGCCCGGTGGGCGGCCGCGACGATGTCGGGAGTCTGCGGCAGGGCGGCCTCCTCCATCTGACGGGCGTACGGCATGGGCACCTCCGCGCTGCACACCCGCTCGACGGGCGCGTCCAATTCGTAGAACGACTCCTCGGCGATACGGGCGGACACCTCGGCGGCGAAGCTTCCCGTCCGCCATGCCTCGTCGACGACAACCGCACGGTGGGTACGGGCCACGGAAGCGGCGACGGTCCGGGCGTCATAGGGCCGGAGCGTGCGCAGGTCGATCACTTCGGCGCTGATGCCCGCGGCGGCCAACTCGTCCGCCGCCGCAAGAGTCTTGGGCAGCGAACCTCCGTACGTGATCAGCGAGATGTCGGTGCCGGGCCTGCGGACCGCGGCGTGATCCAGGTCAACGGGCGCGGTGGCCGGGAGGAGTTCGCCGGAGACGTTGTAGAGACTTCCGTGCTCGAAGATCAGGACCGGGTCGGGGTCTGCGAGCGCCGGGGCCAGCATGTGGCGTGCGTCCCCGAGGGTGGCGGGGGCGAGGACCCGGATGCCGGGGATGTGCGCGTACCA
Source organism: Streptomyces sp. ADMS (assembly GCF_033441795.1). Taxonomy (NCBI): domain Bacteria; kingdom Bacillati; phylum Actinomycetota; class Actinomycetes; order Kitasatosporales; family Streptomycetaceae; genus Streptomyces; species Streptomyces sp. ADMS. The sequence continues at coordinate 11,558 of NZ_JAVFVX010000093.1, forward strand.
GCCCTCCAGGCTGTGCGAGTGCTGGGCCCCGAGCTGCCGTCCGGCACCTGTCGTCATGCGGATGACCAGGGGCACGGCCAGTTGGCCGCCCGACATGTGCAGCAGGGTGGCGGCGTTGTTGAGGATCTGGTCGAGGGCGAGCAGGCTGAAGTTGACGGTCATGATCTCGACGATCGGCCGCAGCCCGGCCAAGGCGGCGCCGATGCCGGCGCCCACGAACGCGGACTCCGACAGCGGGGTGTCGCGGACGCGTGCCGGACCGAACTCCTCCAGCAGGCCGAGGCTGACGCCGAAGCCTCCGCCGTAGCGGCCCACGTCCTCGCCCATCAGGAAGACGCGGTCGTCGGCGCGCAGGGCGTCCCGCAGCGCCTCGCGCATCGCTTCCCGGTAGGTCGTCTTCGCCGCCTGCGGCCGCTCACCGTCGCCCATGGTCAGCTCACCTCCGCCGAAGCGCTGGTGACGTGGTGCAGGAGATGCTCCACCGGTTCTTCGGGCGCCTGCTCGGCCGCCTCCACGGCGCGGTCGACCTCGGCGGCGACCCGGCGCTCGATCCCGGCGAGCGTCTCGCCGACCGGCTCGCCGTCCTCGCGCATGCGGTCGAGAAGCCGGGTAATCGGGTCCCGCTCCTTCCACCGCTCCACCTCCGCCTTGTCGCGGTACCGGTCCGGGTCGTACATGGAATGGGCGCGGAACCGATAGGTGCGCAGTTCGAGGAAGTGCGGCCCGGTACCGGACCTGACGGCCTCTGCGGCCCGTCGTGCGGTCTGTTCCACGGCCTCGACGTCCATGCCGTCGACGGCCCACGCGACCATGCCGTACGAAGCGGCCCGCATGGCCAGGTCGGTCTGCGCCTCGTGCCGCGCCAGAGCCGTGCCCATGGCGTAGAGGTTGTTCTCGCAGATGAGCAGCAGGGGAAGCCGCCACAGGGCCGCGAGGTTCGCCGTTTCGTGGAACTCGCCCTCGGCGAAGGCTCCGTCACCGAAGAAGCAGCAGGTGACACGGTCCTCTCCGCGCATACGGTCGGCGAGCGCGAGACCGGCGGCCAGCGGGAGTCCACCGGCGACGATCGCGTTGCCGCCGTAGAAGCGCCGGCTCGCGTCGAACAGGTGCATGGAGCCGCCCCGGCCGCCGCTGCACCCGGTCGCCCTGCCGTACATCTCGGCCATGATGGCCTCGGCCGTGATCCCGCGGGCCAGGGCGTGGCCGTGCTCGCGGTAGGTGGCGACGACCGCGTCCTCGGGTGTCAGTGCCTCGTTGACGCCGACGGCGACGGCCTCCTCGCCGATGTACAGATGGACGAAGCCGCGGATCTTCGTGGCGCTGTACAGCTCGACGCACCGCTCCTCGAAGCGCCGGATGCGCAGCATGGCCTCCAGCAGGTCCGTCCGGTGCCCGTCGGCCGAACGGTCGGACGGAGATCCGGCGCCCGCCTTCCGCCTGGCCTTCGCGGACTTCTTGCCGACCTTCCGAGGAGCCGGGTCCTTGCGTGCGCTGGTGGGGTGGGCCGGACTCATGAGGATCCCTCCAGGGTGGACAGGTCGCCCGTGGGCAGGCCGAGTTCGCGTGCGCGCAGCAGACGGCGCATCACCTTCCCGCTGCGGGTCTTGGGCAGGTTCTGCTCGAACGCGATCTCCCTCGGTGCGACGGCGGGCCCCAGCTTGCGACGGCCGAAGGCGATCAGCTCACGCTCCAGATCCGGAGTCGGCGGGACACCGGGGCGCAGCGACACGAACGCCTTGACGACGTTCCCGGCGACCGGGTCCGGCCGTCCGATCACCCCGGCCTCGGCCACCGACGGATGCTCCATCAGCGCGCTCTCCACCTCGAACGGGCCGATCAGATGGCCGGCCGACTTGATGACGTCGTCGGCGCGCCCCACGAACCAGTACCAGCCGTCCGCGTCCCGGCGCACCAGGTCACCGGTCAGATACCAGCCGTCCGCGAACGCGGCGCCGTAGCGCTCCCTGTCGTGGAGATAGCCGCGGAACATCGCCGGCCAGCCCGGCCGGAGCGCCAACTCGCCCTCGACCTCGGGGCTTCGCACCTGCGTGACCCGGCCGTCGGTGACCAGGGCCCGGCCGTCCTCACCCTGTTCCAACACGGTCGCCTCGACGCCGGGCAGTGGCCGCCCCATCGAGCCGGGCCGTATCTCACAGGCGGCGAAGTTCGCGATCATGATGCAGCCGGTCTCCGTCTGCCACCAGTTGTCGTGCACCGGCAGGCCCAGCACATCCTGGCCCCACAGGACGGCCTCCGGGTTGAGGGGCTCGCCGACGGAGGCGATGAAGCGCAGGGCCGACAGGTCATAGGAGCGCGGCAGGTCGTACGGGCCCTGGCGTGGTGTGGCGCGCATGAGCATGCGCAGGGCCGTGGGGGCGGTGTACCAAACGCCGACCCGCTGCTCGTCGAGGATCCGGTACCAGCGCCGGGCGTCGTAGTCCCCCTCGTCGACGACCACCGTCACGCCGTGGACGAGCGGGGCGATGATCCCGTACGACATGCCCGTGACCCAGCCGGGATCGGCGGTGCACCAGTACACGTCCTCGGGGTGCAGGTCGAGGGCGTACGCGGCCGTGGCGTAGTGGGCGACGACCGCCTCGTGGACGTGGACCGCGCCCTTGGGGGTGCCCGTGGTACCGCTGGTGAAGTGGAGCAGGGCCATGTCTTCGGGCGAGGTCGGCGGGATGGTGAAGGTGTCCGGAGCGGCGGCCATCACGTCGTCGAAGGAGACGGTGCCGGGCAGTTCCGCGGTGCCGGGCCCGACGATCAGGACGTGTTCCAGTCCGGGAACCGAGGTCCGCCGTTCGGCGACCTTGCGCCGGTACAGGGCCGCGGTGGTGACCAGAACACGGGCGTCGCCCAGCCGTAGCCGCTGCTCCACCGGGTCGGGGCCGAAGGCCGAGAAGAGCGGGCACAGCACGCTGGTGTTCTTCAGCGTGCCCAGCACCGTGGTGTATAGCTCGGGGCAGCGGCCGAGCAGGGTGAACACCCGGTCTCCGCGGCCGACGCCGAGTGACCGCAAGACGTTCGCGAAACGCGCCGTACGTCGGGACAGTTCCGCGTACGTGACGGTGGAGACCGAGTCGTCGCGGGCGACGCACCGCAGGGCTGCCCGGTCCGCGTGGGCGGACGCCGCGTGCAGGTCGACCGCCTCGTGGGCCATGTTGAGGCCGCCGCCGGGCAGCCCGGCCAGCTCGGTGCGCGCCTGTGCCCAGGTGAAGTCCGAGCAGGCTCGGTCGTAGTCGGCGAGACGCGGTGGGACGACCGATGTGGTGTCCTTACGGATGGTTTCCCAGTGCATCGGTGCTCCTCCCGGCACTGCGTCCAATGGACCGGCCGGCCCGTTCGGGCTCCTCCGTCCGGACTCCTCTCACTCTCGGTGCAGCACGACCTTGAGGGCACCTGTGGTGGCGCCCTGCGAGAACACCTCGTAGGCGTGCTCCATCCGGTCGAGGCCGAAGGTGTGGGTGACCAGCTGGGAGACGGGCAGGCGTCCGAACCTCAGCAGCTCCAGCAGCCACGGTGTGGAGGACGTGTCCACCTGGCCGGTGCTGATCGTCACGTTCTTCCGCCACAGGGACTCGAGGTGCAGCGTGGCCGGTTTGCCGTGCGTCCCGACGTTGGCGATGTGCCCTCCCGCCCGGATGGCCCGGGTGCAGAGGACGAAGCCATCCGGTTCGCCCGATGCCTCGATGGCGACGTCGGCGCCCGGTCCCTCGGACAGCTCGGCGATCATCTTCCCCGGCACTTCGGCGGCATCGGCCCCCATCCGGGCGGCGGCTTCCAGCCGGGCTTCGGACAGGTCCACGACGATGATCCGGCGGGGTGAGTAGAGCCGTGCGACGGCGACCGTGGCGAGACCGATGGGCCCCGCGCCCACCACGACGACGGTGTCTCCGGGGCCGACGTGCCCGTTCCGTACCCCGACCTCGTAGGCGGTGGGGAGGACCTCGGCGAGCAGAAGCGCGTCGTCGAGCGGGATCGCGGGAGGCCGTCGGTGGGTGGAGTGGTCGGCGAAGGGGACCCGTACGAACTCGGCCTGGGTTCCGTTGATCTGGTTTCCCAGGATCCAGCCACCGCCCCCGCGGCATTGCCCGCACATGGTGTCTCGGCACGCCTGACAGCGGCCGCAGGCCGAGACGGACGACACGATCACCTGGTGGCCGGGGCGCAGACCGTGCACATCACGGCCGACCTCCAAGACCTCGCCCACGGCTTCGTGGCCGAGGACCGTCCCCGGTTTCACCTCAGGGAGGTCTCCTCGCAGAATGTGCAGATCACTCCCGCAGACGGTGGTGGCGTCGACGCGCACGATCGCGTCGGTCGCCTCCTCCATCTCAGAGTCCGGGGCGGTGTCCCAGGAGATGTGGTCCGGGCCGTGATAGACGAGCGCTCGCACGGTACTCACTCCCTCGCTCCCCCACCTCCACGGTCACCCCGGCGGAACACCCCGGCAACACGGACCGCCGCGTCGTGGTGCGTCTCCCGTCAGTCCGGCTCCATGTAGGGGCGGCGGAAGACCGGGGCCTGGCCGGTGCTCGAGGGGCGTACGGCTGGCAGCGCCCGGGCGACCGCGGACTCCAACGGGCCGCTGGTGTCGACGGCGACGGCCTCGGGCCACGCGGGTTCCCTGGCCGCCATGGCGGTGGCGATGTCGAGGTCGGCGTCGGACGGGCCGGGGGCGCGCGTGCTCAGTCGGGCCGCTGACACGTCGTCCGGGACGTGGCAGTGCAGGGCGACCAGGTCGGCGCTGGTGCGTTCGGCCACGCGCTGTGCCGCTTCACGTTGTGCGGTATCCGACCATGTGGCGTCCAGGACGACCGACTCACCGGCGGACAGCAGGGCCGCCGCCCGGTCGAGGAGGGTGGCGTAGGTCCTGGCCGTCCACTCGGGCGTGTACAGCCCTTCGCCGTAGCCGGCCGCCGCGGACTGCTCCGCGGGAACGCCCGCCAGTTCCTTGCGGACGCGGTCACTGCTGAGCAGGGTGACCCCCAGCCGGTCGGCCAGCGCACCGGAGAGGGTGGACTTCCCGCTGCCCGGCAGCCCGCCGACGACGGTCAGGCCGACAGCGGAGGTGCGCAGGTGACGCAACGTCGTCGAGACCAGCCTTCGTGACGCCGCCTCCGCGCCCGGCGCGCCCTGACGGGCCTGGATCAGGGAGACTTTGGCGCGCACGAACGCGCGGTAGGCGACGTAGTGGTGCCACAGCGACGCGGGGGCGGGGTCGCCGGAGTATTCGCTGTACTGCGCGAGGAAGTACGAGGCGGCCTCCGGCGCGCCGAGTTGTTCCAGGTCCATGGCGAGGAAGGCGGCGTCGTCCAGACCGTCGACGTAGCGCAGCCGGTCGTCGAACTCCAGGCAGTCCAGCACGCGGGGGGCGTCGTCGAGGCAGAAGATGTCCTCGGCCAGCAGGTCACCGTGACCGTCGACCACCCGCCCCTGCTCGATACGGGACGCGAACAACCGCTCGCGGCCTGCGAGATAGCGGCGCACCAGTTGCTCCGTCTCCGTCATCCCCTCGGGCACGGAGCCGTCGTCGGCCATCACGTGGATCTGCGCGAAGCTGGCCTCCCAGCGCGACGACAGGGCGTCCCGCGTGCCCTGCTCGTCCACCTCCGGACCACGGGGCGCCTCCGCGTGCCACGCGGCGAGGTGCCGGGCTACGGCCCGCAGGACGTCGTCCAGGGCGACGCCCTCTCGGACCAAGCGGGAGAGACGCCGGTCCGCGGGCATGCGGCGCATCACCACGAGGGGCTCGGGTGCTTCGGCGTCCGGGCTGCTGAACTCGCCCAGGCCAAGATAGACGTCGGGGGCGAAGCGGCGGTTGAGAGCGATCTCGCGTTCGCACGCGTGCCGGCGCGCCGCGCGCGTGGTGTAGTCCAGGAAACCCAGGTCCACCGGCTTCTTGACCTTGTAGGCGCGGTCCCCGGCGAAGAACACGATCGCGGTGTGGGTTTCGACCACCTCCGCGCGCGGGGGCGGTGGCCCGTGGTGGCCGCGCTCAGTCATGAGGGACGACGGCGACGGGGCAGCGCCCGTGATGGATGGCGGCGTGGGCAATGGGACCGAGGTGGGGTGCCACACCGTGCCGGTGTGCCCGCCGGCCGACAACCAGCAGCGCCGCGCCTTCGGCGGCCTGCACGACGGCCTTGGCGGGGCTTGCGAGGCGGATGCTGTCGGCCACGTCCACCTGCGGGTACTTCTCGCGCCAGGGGCGGAGAGCCTTGCTCAACTCCGTCCGCGCGTCCCGCGTCATCTCGTCGGTGGCGGCGTGGTCCACACCCCAGGGCACGCGCGCGTGAAGCGGCACGCTTCGGCCGTGAACGGCCAGGAACGGAACCCCTCTGGCCGCGGCGGTGTGGAACGCGAAGTCGAGCAGGTCGTCGGAGGATCCGCTCAGTTTCAGGGCCACAACCACGCGGCCCGCAGGTGCCGGAGGTGTTCCCTCCACCCGGGTTCCGGCGCGGACCAGTACCACCGGCCGCTCCGCCCGGGCCACGACCGGCATGCTGACGTCGCCCAGGAAGTAGCTCTCGACGGGCTCCAGCCCCCGTGAGCCGAGCACGATCATCTCGGATTCCGACGCCGCCTGGAGCAGAGCGTCCTGGGCGTCGTCGGCCACCAGACTCCCGACAATGGTCAGGCCCGGGTGACGGGCTTGCAGTTCGGCCCGCGCGGTGTGCACGAGACGCTTCGCCCAGTAGTTCTGATCGACCTCGGAGGGGGCGTGGGCGGGTTCCGGCGCGAGCAGGGGCCACGCGTGCAGCAGGCGCAGCGTGAGCCGGCGCTTCTCGGCCTCGTCGGCGGCCCAGCGGGCGGCGGCGAGGCTTTCGGGTGAGCCGTCGAGGCCCACGGTGACAACTGGCTGCATGGCGGCGGCCTCCGTCTCGTACGAAGCTGGATACGACGGTGGGTGACGGTGAACGAGTCCGATGGGTGCATGCTCCGGACGTCGCCGACATGCCGAGCGCGGTGCTTCTCAGGAGTACCCCAACCCCCGCCCCGGCGCATGTGGAGCCGCGGAGGGGGAGGCCGGTCGCGTGGCACCCGCCACGAGAGGAGACAGGTGCGGTGGCGATTCCCCTGGTGGTCGGCATCGACGGGTCCGAACCAAGTCTGGAGGCGGTGGACTGGGCCGCCGACGAGGCGGTCCGGCACAGCGTGCTACTCGACCTCGTGCACGCGGCGGCCGGTGACCGCGAGCCGTCCGACGTGATCAGTGCCGCCTCGAAACGCGCCAGGGAAAGAGCTCCCACGGTGCAGCTGTCGAGCGAGGTGCTGCACGAGGACGCCGCCGCTGCCCTCGTCGACAAGGGACGCAACGCCTTCGCACTGGTGCTCGGGTCCAGAGGGCTCGGAGACCTCGCCGAAATGCTCCTGGGCGCGGTCAGCCTGGCCGTGGCAGCCCGGGCGGACTGCCCGGTCGTCGTGGTGCGCGGTACCGCTGAGCACCGGGACGGCGGGTTCGGGAACATCGTCGTCGGTGTCGAGGAGGGGGAGGGCAGCGGCACGGCCTTGCAGTTCGCTCTGCGGGAGGCTCAGGTGCGGAGCTGCCGGCTGACGGCGGTGCACGCCTGGAATCCGTCATCCAGAGCTCTCACCACGCGGCCGGCTCCGTCGTGGTACGCCATGGAGGCCCATCGGCGCCCGCCGTCCCAGGTCCTCGACGAGGCCCTGCGCGGCCTTGCGGAGCGGTATCGCGACGCCCGGGTGGCCTCCAGGGTGATCGAGGGCCCGGCCCGCCGAACGCTGCTGGACGCGGCGTCGGAAGCGGACCTGCTGGTCGTCGGCGCCCGCAGGCGCCACGGGCACGCGGGCCTGCAGCTGGGCCTGATCAATCACGCACTACTGCATCACGCGCCGTGTCCCGTCGCGGTCGTTCCCCAGATATGACCGACATGACCGGGGTCTGCGGCGACGGACCAGGTCGGCAACCGGCGGACCTGGGCCGGAAACCGGCCCGACAGGGCCTTTCGGCCCTGTGCCCCGAGCCCGCTGCCGGCCGACGGTGGGAGCTGGTGGTGGGGGACGGCCGGCGAATTGCTGGAGGCCGACTCATGAGCGCACAAGGTTCGCCGTAGGCATCCGGTCCGCCGTCCCGGCGCGGCGATCACGTGCTCAAGGGCGCGAACTCTCTGAGCCGTATGTCCGACAGGTTCGAATGCTGGTTCCGCCGTGTCCTGATGGTCGTTCTCGTCCTCGGGCTGCCGGCCGCCGCGGTCAGCGCGGGACTGACGGCGTACGAGGCGTCGATACGCACCGTACGAGCCCAGGCGGCGGAACGGCACCAGGTCACCGCCCGATCGACAACGGGCGTCAAGAACGACGACAACTGGGCGAAGCGACCGGCGCAGGTCCGCTGGACCGACACCGACGGTGTCGTGCGAACCGGAACGGCCCTCGTGAAGCCGGGAACTCCCAAGGGCGCCACCGTGCGTGTGTGGGTGACACAGGACGGAACCATCACCAGTCCGCCGGCGAGCACTCTCAATGCGACGACCAGTGGCTGGATGGTGGGCGGTATGGCGGCGTTCGGCGTGGCCGCTGGCTCCTACGCGGCCTGGGCGGGCATGCGCCTGATCCTGGACCGGAGAAGGTGTGCGCGGTGGGGCGCCGAGTGGGACCTGGTGGAACCGCAGTGGTCCGCGCGCTTCCGCCGGTGACGAGCAGGAGGCCGGCCGGAAGCCCAGGAGGTGACACCGATGTCGGATGCGACGACCACCGATCTGTACGAAGTCACGATGGCCATGTCCTACCTGCGAGAGGGGATGACCGGCCCGGCGACGTTCAGCCTCTTCGTCCGCAACCTGCCCCCTGAACGCGGCTTCCTGGTGGCGGCGGGGCTGGAGTCGGCACTCGACTACCTGGCCGGCTTTCATGTCGGCCCCGAGGACGTCGACGCCTTCGCTTCCGCGCTCCACCGGCCGCCAGGGGACCTGGAGCCGCTGCTCGGCCTGACGTTTACCGGCCAGGTGCGGGCGGTCCCGGAGGGGCGGATCGTATTCGCGGGAGAGCCGCTGCTGGAGGTGACCGCACCACTTCCGCAAGCGCAGTTGGTCGAAACCTATGTGCTCAACCGACTCAGCCATCAGACCGCGATCGCTTCGAAGGCCGCACGCTGCGTGCTCGCGGCGGCCGGTCACCCGGTCGTCGACTTCTCCCTGCGGCGCACCCACGGTCCGCAGGCGGGGTTCCAATCGGCTCGTCTGGGGGCGATGGCCGGCTTCGCCGGGACCAGCAATGTGGCGGCAGCCGCCGCGGAGGGCATCCCCGCCGTCGGCACAATGGCCCACTCCTTCGTGGAGGCGTTCTCCTCGGAGGAGGACGCGTTCCGCGCCTTCGCCCGCTGCCACCCCGGTCCGGTGACCCTGCTGGTGGACACCTATGACACGGAGGAAGGCGTCCGCGTCGCGGCTCGCGTCCTGCGGGACCTGGACCGCGGGCCAGGCTCCGCCGTGCGGCTGGACAGCGGTGACCTCGGGGATCTGGCGGTACGGGCCCGGTCGATCCTTGACGACGCGGGTCTGCCGGACGTGCGGATCGTCGCCAGTGGTGGTCTCGACGAGTACGCCGTGGACGACCTCGTGCGCTCCAGGTCACCGATCGACACGTACGCCGTGGGCACCCGTGTCGGCGTGTCGGCCGACGCGCCGTACCTGGACTCCGCGTACAAGCTGGTCGAGTTCGACGGCCATCCGGTGATGAAGCTCTCATCGGCGAAGGTGACGGCACCCGGCCGCAAGCAGGTGTTCCGCCACCCCGGCTGGGCCGACGAGATCGCTCTCGCCGACGAGCAGCCCCCCGACGACAGCATTCCGCTGCTGGAGACGGTGATGCGGAACGGGCGGCGCACCGGCAGGCGGCCCACGCTCGACGAGTGCCGGGGGAGACTCGCCGCGGACCTGGGAGAGCTGCCCTCGGTCGCGCTCCGGATCCGAGCACCCGTCGCGCCCCGGGCGACGACCTCCGAGCGACTGAGCGCACTCACGGCCCGCATCCGGCAACGCATCGAGGACCAGATGGCAGCTGCCTCCGCACGGCAAACCCCAGAACGAGCCCCAGCAGGATCGCATCGGTCCGTACCGAGGTGAGGAGGAAAGCGATGCCGCATACGTTGGAATGGACGGTTCGTCTTCATCTGTTCGAGGACGACGAGGGAACGACGAAGGCACATCTGATCCTGGACACCGGCACCACAGAACTCACCGGTCACGGGACCGCGCACTGCCATCCGGCGGACTCGAACGTGCCGGAGATCGGTGACGAACTGGCAGCGGGCCGGGCCATGAACGACCTGGCCGGGCAGCTGCTGAAGACCGCCGAGCGCGACATCGAGGGCATGGGCGTACCGCGGCCACACGGCCGGGAGGTCGCCGGGTGGCCCATGTGACCGACGGCGGCACAGCGACCCCAAGGCAGAAGTCAAGGAGGGATCAGCCATGACACATCCGGCACGACACAGCAGAAGCGGGCTTCCGGCAGCCCTGCGGGAGCTGGAGGACCTGCGTACCAGGGTCGACCAGCTCATGCACGCCGCCTTTCCCAGTGGCGGCTTCCCCGGGTTCGGCGCGGCCGAGCCATGGGCACCCCTGGCCGACATCGAGGACACCGATGCCGCCTACCTGGTGGAACTGGAGCTGCCCGGAGTGGACAAGGACCAGATCAGCGTGGAGGTCGCCGAAGGCGAACTCGACATCCACGGCGAGATCAGGGAAAAGGAACACACCGGGAAGGTCCGCCGGCAGACCCGCCACATCGGCCAGTTCGACTACCGAACGATTCTGCCGCCGAACTCCGACACAGAGCACATCAGCGCGGACCTGAACAACGGAGTTCTCACGGTGAAGGTCCCCAAGAACGAGAAGGGCAAGGCTCAGCGCATCGAGATCACCGGCTGAGTCGGCTCGGTCGGTCGACGGCCGTTCGGGCGCGAGGCGGGGCAGCCTGCCAAGGCTGATCGGTCCCGTGCGGCCGCCCGTCGCGCGTGGCACGTTGGATACAGCACCATTCTGAGGAGAGGGCGGACGTCATGCGAGCTCACCTCGGCGACCAACTCGTCATCGAACGCACGACGACCGGCGCCGCCAAGCGCGACGGCGAGATCGTCGGACTCCATCACGAGGACGGAACGCCTCCTTACGACGTGCGCTGGTCGGACACCGACGAAGTGACGCTCGTGTTCCCCGGGCCCGACGCACACATCCACCATCTCGAGCACGGCCGGCCCGAGAGCCCCCACGCCCCCTCCAGCCCCTCCGGCCCCGACACGGCCGAGACGGAGGCCATGTCGCCCGGGGCACCCGGCCCCGGTGACATCGGCCGACGCGTGGCCGTCGAACGCCACCGACAGCGGCTCAGCCGCGAGGAGACGGCCCGCCGCGCCCGAATGTCCCCCGGATACCTGGAGTACCTGGAGGAGCGGCCTGCCGACCCGAGTGTGGCGACCCTCATCAGGCTGGCCGACGCGCTGGGCACCACGGTCACCACGCTGCGCGGAGGAGGCATGGATCTGCCACCCGGCCAAGGACAGGCTCTGCTGCATCCTGAGCTGCGGGACCTCGGCCCGGAGGAATGCCGCACGTTGCTCTCCAGCCACGGCGTGGGGCGCATCGCGGTGTCGGCGTCCGACGGCCGCCCGGCGGTCGTGCCGGTCAACTACGAGGTCGTCGATGACGCGATCGTCTTCCGGACCGCGCCGGACTCCACACCCGCGGCAGCCGTCGGAACCGAGGTCGCCTTCGAGGTCGATCACATGGACGAGGCCCTGAGTCAGGGCTGGAGTGTCCTTGCCGTCGGCCCGGCGAGCGTCGTGACGGAGCCTGACGCCGTGCGCAGGCTCACCGAACATGCCCACACCACGCCATGGCCAGGCGGTGAACGCGAGATGTGGGTGTCGATCCGGCCCGCACACCTCACCGGCCGCCGCATCACTCCGGCCGATGGATGACCAGGCTCTGGCCACCGAAGAGCGCTCCCGTCCCGACGGCTCTCGAAGGGTGTTCCGATGAGCCAGCCAGCACCATCCGACGAGTGGGTGGCCGCCGTGGTACACGACGCGGTGGCCGCGCCGTCGATGCACAACGTGCAGCCCTGGCATTTCCGTTATCTCCGGCAGAGCCGCGCTTTCGAGGTGTGGGCCGACTTCGAGTGCGCCATGCCGCACTCCGACCCAGACACCTGCGGCCTTCATCTCGGTTGCGGTGCCGCTCTGTTGAACCTCAGGGCCCCCATCGCCCACGCGGGCTCGCACCCTGAAACCCGGCTACTGCCCGACCTCGCCGACCGGGCACTCCTCGCGAGCGTGCGGTTGGCCGGCCGTACGAAGGATGTGAGCGGCCTCGGCGCGCTGTATCCGGCGATCCGCCAACGGCACAGCAGCCGCTACCCGTTCGAGGAGAGACAGATCCCCGAGGCCGTGCGGGAGGCTCTCGCCGCGAGTGCTCGCGCAGAGGGAGCGGCACTGACGTTCCCCGACTCATGGCATCTGTGGGAAGTGCTGGAACTGGTTCAGGAAGCCGAGGCACGCAACATCACCGACCGCGGCAGCGACCAGGACCTGGCCCGGTGGACGCGTATCGACGCCCCGTCGGTGAGCACGGCCGACGACGGAGTCCCGCACTACGCCTTCGGGCCGCGCAAGCGCGGGGGCAAGGCACCCATGCGCGACTTCGCGGGCCCCCGGCAGGTGGCGGGACGTGACGCGGCGGACTTCGAGCAGAACCCTCAGCTGGCTCTCATCAGCACGGATCACGACCGCCCGGAGGACTGGCTCCGCGCCGGCCAGGCGATGGAACGCGTCCTGCTGCTGGCCACCCGCGAGGGCCTCGCCAGCTCCTTCGTGACCCAGCCTCTCGAATGGACGGACCTGCGCTGGCCAGTGCGCGACCCGATGACCGGGACGGGCTACACGCAGGTCCTGCTACGCCTGGGCTACGGCCCCAACGGTCCCGGCACGCCGCGCCGCGCTGTGTCGGAGGTACTCGACATCGAACCCTGACCCGGGACTGTCCACGGCTGGGGTCCACGCCCAAACGTCGAGGTGGACCGTAACCCCGGGAGCGGTCATGTGCTCCTCGGCGGTCATCGCCCCCTCTTCGGCGAGCTCGGGCAGATGCTGATCTGGGGCGTGACGCTCCGGACGGTTACCGCTGGGAAGGTCCTCGTATCGCTCACGATGTGCGGGGTCTCAGGCATGTCCCAGGTGCTTGAGGAGCGCCCGGTGGTTGGTCGGGCCGTACGTCTCCAGCGTCGTCGGGACCCGAGGCACCGCAACCCGGCGACGGCCACCCGGTCCGAGCTCCTGCCCGTATGTCGCGGCGGCGAGCGGGCGGTGCGACGGTATTCAGAGGGGGTTTGTCAGCAACGGGACGGAAGGTGGTGGCCCCGATGGAACTCCCGCTGGCCGTGGGCGTCGACGGATCGGAATCCAGTCTGCTGGCGGTGGACGAAGCGGCCCGCCACGGCCTGCCACTGCGGCTCGTCCATGCCTCCCTCTGGGAGCGTTACGAAAGAGTCCGGCCCGCCTTCAGCACCGATCGCCCCGCCGGAGAGGTCATGGCGCAGAACATCGTCGCCTCCTGCGCGGAACGCGCCCGGCTTCGCGACCCCGAAGTGAAGGTGTCCACCGACGTAGTGGCCGCCGATGCGGTCTCCACGCTGCTGCGGGCCGGGTCCGAGGCGTTCGCCCTGGTCACGGGCGCACGTGGGCGCGGCGAGGTCGCCGGGCTGCTGCTGGGGTCGGTCAGCCTCACGGTGGCGGCTCGCGCCATGTGCCCGGTCATCGTCGTCCGAGGCGAGGAGCGCAACCTCCAGGGGTCCCTGGGCCGGGTCGTGGTGGGAGTCGGCGATGCGACCGGCGGCACGGGTGCCGTACGGTTCGCCGCCCGCGAGGCCGAGGCGCGGGCCTGCACCCTGACCGCCGTACGGGCCTGGCGCAGTCCGATTCACGAACCGGGCTCCCCTCCCGCAGAGTCCGTCCCGGGGGACCCCCGGCTCGCGGCGGACGCCGCCGTGGCGCCCGAGGAGCAAGTCTCGGCCACCCTCGACGACGCGCTACGCGAGGTCGTACGGGAGCACCCCGAGGTCGATGTCAGCCGCCGCGCGGTCGAGGGCCCCGCCCACCGTGTCCTGCTGGAGGCATCGGCCGGTGCCGACCTAATCGTCGTCGGCGCTCTGCGCCGACACGGGCACTTCGGTCTGCAACTCGGCAGCGTCGCCCACGCCCTCCTGCACCACTCAGCGTGCCCGGTCGCCGTCGTCCCTCATCGAGTCTGAGGTTCGCCGTACAGGCCCCCTCCCACGGCTTCCGAACTGAGGAGGACGACGGATGTCGGAGTGGACGTGGGAGTGGAAGGGATACGACCCCGCTGCCGAACGGCTGCGGGAATCGCTCTGCACGCTCGGCAACGGCTACTTCGCCACACGCGGTGCGGTGCCCGAGTGCCGGGCGGGCCTGGTGCACTACCCGGGAACCTACGCGGCCGGATGCTACAACCGCCCGGAGTCGACGGTTGCGGGACGACAGGTGGTGAACGAGGACCTGGTCAACCTCCCGAACTGGCTGCTCCTGCGATTCCGCCTGCGCCGCGCCGAGGAAGCGTGGGGCCCGTGGTTCTCCCCCCATCCGCACACCCTCCTGGACCACCGGCACACCCTGGATCTGCGCCGCGCCACACTCACCCGTGCCTTCCGCCACCGGGACGGGGAGGCAGGCGTAGTCGCCGTCGAGCAGAGCCGCCTCGTGCACATGGGTGATGCTCATCTGGCCGCGCTCCGGACGGTCTTCACCGCCGAGGACTGGTCGGGAGAGGTCGAGATCGAGTCCTGCCTCGACGGCGAAGTGACCAACGGCAATGTGCACCGCTACCGTGCCCTCAACCACCACCAGCTGATCCAGGTGCGGACCGGGACGCGGGACCCCCACACCGTCTGGCTGACATGCCGGACCACCACCTCCGACATCAGTGTCGCCATGGCCGCCCGGACGGTCGTCACCGGCCGGCCGCCGGCCTCGTCGGAGCTCCGCCCAGCCCGCCACCGTGCCGTGCACCGTCTGGTGCTCCCACTCGCTCCCGGCCGTCCCGCCGCCGTGGAGAAGACCGTGGCGCTGCACACCTCACACGACACGGCCATCAGCGACCCTCTCGAGGCGGCGGTCGACCGAGTGTCCTCGGCGGCGGACTTCGCGGGCCTGCTGAACTCCCACGTCGCGGCCTGGGAGCGGTTGTGGCGGCGCGCGGAGATCCAGGTGCCTGGTCAGTCCGGGCGCGTCCTGCGCTTCCACCTCTTCCACCTCCTGCAGACGCTGTCCCCGCACACCGCTGACCTGGACGTGGGCGTCCCCGCCCGGGGGCTGCACGGCGAGGCGTACCGGGGCCACGTCTTCTGGGACGAGCTGTTCGTCCTGCCGTACCTCAACCTGCACTTCCCCGAGGTCTCCCGGGCCCTGCTGAACTACCGGTACCGACGCCTCCCACGGGCCTGCCGGGCCGCCGCCGCGATCGGCCGGGTCGGGGCGATGTACCCCTGGCAGAGCGGCAGCGACGGCCGCGAGGAAACCCAGGAGTCGCATCTCAACCCCCACTCGGGGCGCTGGTTGCCGGACCACTCCCGGCTCCAGCGCCACGTGGGCTCGGCAATCGCGTACAACGTGTGGCAGTACTGCGAGGCCACCGGCGACACCGAATACCTGCACACCAAGGGTGCGGAGATACTCCTGCAGATCGCCCGCTTCTGGGCGGACCTCGCGGTGTTCGAGCCGGAGACGGAGCGCTACCACATTCGCGGAGTCGTCGGCCCCGACGAGTACCACGACGCCTACCCGGATGCCGCTCTGCCAGGGCTGAACGACAACGCGTACACCAACGTCACCGCCGCCTGGGTGCTCGGCCGCGCCCTGGACCTCCTGCGGCGCCTTCCCGCATGGCGCCGGGAGGAACTGCGCGATCGCATCCGGCTGGACGACGACGAACCCCCCAAGTGGGAGGAGATCTCCCGACGCTTGTGGGTGCCATTCCACCGTGGCGTCATCAGCCAGTTCGAGGGCTACGACGATCTGACCGAGCTGGACTGGGACGCCTACCGCACGCGCTACGACAGCGTCCGACGGCTGGACCGGATCCTGGAGGCCGAGGGCGACACGGTCAACCGCTACAAAGCGTCCAAGCAGGCCGACGTCCTCATGCTCGGCTACCTCTTCTCGCCGCGCGAGCTGCGGCAGTTGTTCGAGCGACTCGGCTACGACCTGGATGACGAGGTCTGGCGCGGGACCGTCGACTATTACCTCCGGCGCACCAGCCACGGCTCCACACTCAGTGGCCTCGTCCACGGCCTGGTCCTAGCCAAGGCCAGACGAGCCGAGGCATGGCAGTACGTCCAGGAGGCCCTGGAGGCAGACATCGCCGATATCCAGGGCGGCACAACTGGTGAAGGCATTCATCTCGGGGCCATGTCCGGAACCCTCGACCTGGTCCAACGCGGCCTGACCGGACTGGAGACGCGCGAGGACGCGCTGTGGCTGGACCCCGTGCCTCTCCCCGCACTCTCCGAGTACGGATTCTCGCTGCGCTATCGCGGCCACTGGGGGGTGCGCATACGGCGCCTGAGCGGGCGGCTGGAGATCGGCGTGCCCGACTCGGAGGAGTCGGCGATCCGCGTGGTGCTGGCGGACCGGGCCGTGACCGTGGCACCTGGGGAGACCTGCACGCTCGTTCTGAAGGCGGATGATCCGAGCGAATGAGCGTGGCGTACCCGCATCCGTGCCCTCACGCGCCGTACACGGCCTAGGCTCCAGGGCGGGTTTCCGTTTCATGCCAAAGGGCCGTGGGAGACGCTATGAAGTGGTTGGTCTCGCTGGTCGGTGCCGGGCTCGTCATGGTCACCCTTCGGGACCTGTTCCACACGCTCTGGCACCCCACACGCCACGGTGGCCTGAGCCGCCTCGTGATGACAGCACTGTGGCGCCTCGCCCGGCGCTTCCGTGCGCCCGGCCGCGTGGTCGGGCTCGTCGGGCCGCTGGCCATGGTCACGGTCGTGAGCATGTGGGCCGTCACCGTCGTACTCGGCTGGGCGATCGTCTACTGGCCCCACATGCCCGGCGCATTCACCTTCTCCCCCGGGTCCCAGGCAGCACAGCAACCGGCACTGCTCGACTCCGTGTATCTGTCGCTCGTCACGGTGGCCACCCTGGGACTGGGCGACATCGCACCCGACGAGGGCTGGCTCCGCCTGGTCTCACCACTCGAAGCCCTCATCGGTTTCGCCCTCCTGACGGCCACAGTCTCCTGGGTCCTGGAGATCTACCCGGCGCTGACCCGCAGGAGGGTCCTGGCCGTCCGGCTGGCTCTGCTGCGCGACGCGGATCCGCCGACACGGCAGATCGACTGCACTGCGGGGGCTCTACTGCTGGACAGCCTGGCCACCGACATCGCTCGCGTCCGCATCGACTTCACCCAGTACGCCGAGGCGTACTACTTCCATGACGGGGAGGACCACTCGTCGCTGGCGGCCATGGTCGGCTACGCCGCCGTACTCGCCCAACGCGGGCAGGCGGCGGAACGGCCGGAGGTGCGGCTGGCCGGCGCGCTGCTCGCCGGCGCGCTGAAGGACCTCGCCGCCATCCTCGACCAGCGTTTCCTCCACACGGGCGGCCCGCCGACGGAAGTGTTCGCCGCATACGCCGCCGACCACGGCCGCGACGGCGCTCAGCCCTGAGCGAGCAAGGGTGGCACCCTGCGGCCGACGTGGGCATGGGCGACCAGATGCCCCTAGCAGTCCATGATCCTCCTGGTGCTCGGGGCGACCCAGCTCGGCATGGCACTCAGCTCCCGGGCAGCCTGGCCCACCCGTTCCTGCTCATCGCGGCAGCCTTCGATTTCCAGGCAGCCGGCGTCTACCTGCCTCCCCTCCAGAACCCGCTGGGTACGGAGCCGCTGTCTCCCACTGATCTGGTGATCGCCTGTGCCCTGCCCGGCCTCGGTCATGTCGTCATGCGGCTTCAGACAGGCGCGACCGGAACGCCCGCCGAGTGGGGCCCGCTGGCGGCCAGGGACGTCGTCGAGCGCACCGCCACGCAATGACGTGACCGCCTGTTCCCCGGCATGCGCAAGGGCAGAGAGGAGCCGACACTGGTCATGAGGACGAGACCGGCCGGGGCGGGTCAGACTCCACGAGTTCCTCCCGCGCCGACAACCACGCCGGAAGGACACACCATGACGACTGCCCAGGAGATCATGCACGCCGGTGCCACCTGCGTACAGGAAAGCGAAACGCTTCAGGACGCGGCGCGCAGGATGAAAGAACTGGACGTGGGGGCCCTGCCGATCTGCGGGCCGGACGACCGACTCCACGGCATCATCACGGACCGCGACATCGTGGTGAAGTGTCTCGCCAGGGGCAAGGACCCCAGAACCATGACCGCCGGCCAGCTGGAGCAGGGCAAACCGATCACGATCGACGCCAAGGCCGATGCCGGCCAGGTCCTGCACACCATGGAGGAGCACAGGATCCGTCGGCTGCCGGTGATCGACGACCATCGCCTCGTCGGCATGATCAGCGAGGCGGACCTCGCACGTCACCTTCCCGAGGACCAGGTGGGCCACTTCGTCGAAGTCGTCTGCGCGACCTCCTGACCGACCAGTCATTCCCCGGCGAATCTTCGTCGAACATCGGTTCAGGAGGTCGTGATGGGACGTCTCAACGAGCGAGTGGCGATCGTCACCGGTGGAGCCAGAGGGATCGGGGCCGCCGTGGCACGTCTGCTGGCCACGGAAGGCGCTGCTGTGACGGTCGCCGATGTCCTCGACCCCGAAGGGGAAAAACTGGCGGCCGAACTCGGTGGCCCTGCCCGGTATGCGCACCTGGACGTCAGCGCCGAAGACGGCTGGCAGACGGTGGTGGCCGGGACGGAGCGGGAGCTGGGCCCGGTCTCGGTGCTGGTGAACAACGCCGGCATCCTCGAATGGGGAACCATCGAGGAACAGCCCCTCGAATCCTTCCGCCGTGTCATCGACGTCAACCTCCAGGGCTCCTGGCTGGGCATGCGTACGACTGCCCCTTCCCTTCGTCGGGCTGGTGGAGGCGTGATCGTGAACATCTCCTCACTCGCTGGCCTCACCGGCTACGCAGGTATCGGAGCCTATGTGGCCAGCAAGTGGGGACTGCGCGGCCTGACCAAGGCCGCAGCGCTGGAACTGGCCCCGGACGGGATCCGAGTCTGCTCGGTCCATCCCGGTGCGGTGCGCACCGCGATGACGGCCGATTTCGACGAGTCCTTCACGGCCGCGCAGCCCCTCCCTCGATTCGGTGAGCCCGAGGCGGAAGATTTCAAGTCCAGTGAGACGGTCGTGACGCTATGAGGTTTGTGGTGCGG